>DASWUU010000293.1:0-38010 GCA_036401515.1 Steroidobacteraceae bacterium | reverse complement strand
ATATGTAGACAGTCACTGGTATTATATACAGTCTTAAGGCATTGGCAAGTTTATGAGTAAGCCCCCAGATCGCGACCGCCTCTTAGGCATGAATCAGCCCATAAATAGGCGCGATTTCCTCAATGGCGTGGCCTTATGCGTAACGGCATCGCTGCCGCTCAGTACATTGGCGAGTCCCAATAAACCCTCTATCCCGGTACAGGAACTGCCGGGCTACTATCCGCCCCTCCTCACGGGGCTGCGAGGCAGCCATCCCGGCTCCTTCGAGGACGCGCACGCACTGCGAGACGGAAAAGCTTGGCCGACTGCCGGGACTGCCGAGGACTACGACCTGATCATCGTCGGTGCCGGAATCAGTGGCCTCGCAGCCGCGCACTTTTACCGCACCCAGACTTCCCCCCAAAGCCGCATTCTCATCCTCGACAACCACGATGATTTCGGCGGTCACGCCAAACGCAATGAATTTCACTTAGGCGGCGCGCTGCATTTGATGAATGGCGGCACATTGGAAATCGATAGTCCCAAGCCCTATGGCCCCGTCGCGTCCGGACTCCTGACTACCTTAGGTATCGATGTCTCAGCCCTCGCCAAAACCACCCAGCATCCAGCATTTTATGAACAACTCGGATTGCAAGCCGGCCTGTTCTTCGACCACGAAACATTCGGCGCGGACCGGCTAATCGTAGGCGCCGGGCAGACTCCCTATCGGCAATTGCTGGCCGCGGCTCCGCTGTCCGAGAGCGCCCGCGACCAAATCACTCAGATACAAGAAGGGGAAACGGATTACCTACCGGGCCTGACCTCCGATGAGAAAAAGCAGCGCCTGTCACGGATCAGCTATGAGGCATTTCTGCGCGACCTAGTCAAAGTTGAGCCATCGGTGCTGCGCTTCTATCACGCGCGCACGATGGGTGAGTGGGGAGTCGGGACCGACGCGGTATCGGCGCTTGATTGCTGGGGTTTTGGGTTGCCGGGATTCCAAGGCATGCACTTGGCCAAGGGCTCGATCCCGCGCATGGGCTACACACCTGCAGGATACGAAGATACCGGTGGTTCGTTGCGCCTGCACTTTCCTGACGGCAACGCCACCATCGCGCGCTTGTTAGTGAGAGAGCTGATTCCGGCCGCCTTGCCCGGCCGAGGGGTTGAAAACCTGGTCACGGCACGCGCCGACTATGCGCAGCTCGATCGACCCGGCAATGCGGTGCGCCTTCGCTTGAACAGCACCGCCGTGCGAGTTCGCCACGAGAGCGAGCAGGATCCTGCCGCACGCGTGCAAGTCACGTATGTGCGCGGCGGCAGCGCGTTTACCGCACGTGCGCAAGGCGCAGTCCTTGCCTGTTACAACGGGATGATTCCCTATTTATGTCCGGAAATGCCTGAGAGCCAAAAAGCAGCCCTGCACAGCTTGGTCAAGGCGCCCCTGGTTTATACGAGCGTGGCGTTGCGCAATTGGCGAGCTTTCGACCGTTTAAAGGTACACAAGGTGTATGCCCCGGGTGGATACCACACCTCGATGCATTTGAATGCACACGTGAATGTCGGTGCCTATCGCAGCTGCGACTCTGCGGACCGCCCCATCCTGCTGCACATGGTACGTACCCCCTGCAAACCGGGCCTGACCGAGCATGAACAGAATCGTGCGGGACGCCTCGAACTGTTGAGCACCTCTTTTGAAGCGTTCGAGCGCAATATTCGCGATCAATTGAATCGCGTTTTATCGGGCGGTGGATTCGACGCCGCGAATGACATCACTGCCATTACCGTGAATCGCTGGCCTCACGGCTATGCGCCTGAATACAACCCCCTGTTCGACGCCGAGCTGCCCGAGGCGCAGCGGCCCCATGTAGTGGGCCGCGCCCAATTTGGGCGCATCACCATTGCAAATTCCGATGCCGGCGGCGCCGCGTACACCGACTCGGCAATCGAGCAAGGTTACCGAGCGGTTTCAGAGTTGCTACGCTCGATCTTCGCGAGCGCGTAGCAAACTGCACACGGTACATGTCACATTCTTAATGGTGCGGGTCTTGTCAGAAATAAACTACGGCGAAAAGCGCCTTCCAGCACCGACAAAATGATATTTTCAGTTGCATTCGGGTCGCGAATTTGGCTTCATGTAGGACTGTGCTGCGACGCGGGCCGGCGCGATGGCGTGACCGTCCTTCTGTGGCAACACAATCGGAGTTTTCCGACGCAAACGAATTAACCTTAGGGGAATTTTCTATGAATCTGACAACCACACTAAAGGTCTCTCTCGCCGCGGCTTGCGTCATCGCATTCGCGGGGTGCACGGACCTCAAGCCGATCCAAGCGCAGTTGGATGACCTGAAGTCACAGGTCAGCAAGCTGCAGGGCGACACTCAGAGAGCTTCGAGCGATGCGGCGGCTGCGAAGGCTGCGGCTAACAGCGCTCAATCGGCTGCCTCGGGCGCGCAGAGCACGGCGAATCAGGCTTTGTCGACCGCGCAGGCGAACTCGACGGCGATCGAAGCGATCAATGAGAAGATCGATCGCATGTTCAAGAAGTCCGTTTCCAAGTAACCGATAGTTGGTTTTGGCTTTAAGCGCCGCGGCAACCCCGCGGCGTTTTTCTTTCAGCGGCGTGTCACTACGCAAATGGCCAAATCGCTGTTATCTCGCTGATTTCGCTGGGTGCTGATCCAGTTCAGTGTCTATCCGGTTTCTTAGCGGCCCGTCAATAACGGATGAGCGCCGAGCCCCACGTGAAACCGCCGCCGAACGCCTCCAGCAAGAGCAGTTGCCCGCGCTTCACTCGGCCGTCGCGAATGCCGGTATCGAGAGCCAGCGGCACGGAGGCTGCAGAGGTATTGCCATGCGTGTCGATGGTTACGATAACCCGCTCCATCGGCAGATCAAGCCGTTTCGCGATCGCTTCGATGATTCGGATATTCGCCTGGTGCGGAATCAGCCAGTCGAGCTCCGCCTTCGAGATGTTGTTGGCGTTCAAGGTTTCGGTGACTAACTGGCCCAACGTATTGACCGCAACCTTATAGACTTCATTGCCTTTCATTTGCACGCTGGCTTTTCCCTCGCGCATCAATTTGAAGCCTTTGGAAACCCCGTCCGGGTAGGTCAGCAAATCTTTGTACTTCCCGTCCGAGTGCAGGCGCGTGCTGATGATTCCCGGTTCGTCCGAAGGTTGCAGAACGACAGCCCCCGCCCCGTCCGCGAATAACACGCATGTGCCTCGATCGCTCCAGTCGATGATTCGAGTCAGGGTCTCTGCGCCCACGACCAGCGCGCACTTCGATTCGCCAAGCCGCACGAATTTGTCAGCGACGCTCAAGGCGTATACGAACCCCGTGCAAGCGGCCTCCATGCTGAATGCCGGGCAGCCGTGTATTCCTAAGCGGTCCTGCAGCAGCGTGCCCACATTGGGGAACACCAAGTCTGGAGTGGTCGTACCGACGCAGATCAAATCGATGTCCGAGGCGCTGATGCCCGCCGCTTCGATGGCGTGCCGCGCTGCATGCTCGGCAAGATCCGTGGTGGTCTCGCCTTCCGCGGCTACGTGGCGCTGCGAGATGCCCGTGCGGGTACGGATCCATTCGTCGCTGGTATCAATCAGCTTTTCAAGATCGGCGTTCGTTAATATTTTCTCCGGCAAAAAACTGCCGGTGCCGGCTATCCTCGAGTACTTCAACGTCATTCAGGCATCGCTCGCGAGGCGCAAGCGTTGCGTGATTCGAGCCGGGACGTCGCTGCGAGCTTCCGATACGGCAACCTCGATCGCACGCTGAAATCCAAACAGGTCGGTGCCTCCATGACTCTTGATGACGATGCCGTTCAAGCCGACCATCGCCGCGCCATTGTAGCGACGCGGATCTATGCGAGCGCGTAATGCGTTGAGTGCCGGCCGCGCGGCGAGATAGCCCAGCTTGCGAAAGGTAGAGCGTTGGAATTCCTCGCGCATGGCATTGGCAATGTGCCGCGAGGCTCCCTCCATGACTTTCAAAGCGATGTTGCCGGTAAATCCATCGGTCACCACAACATCCACCTTATCCGAAAAGATGTCGTCGCCTTCGACGAAACCCACGTAGTTGACGTCCACGGCAGCCATGAGCGTGTGGGCCGACTGGACAATTTCGTTCCCTTTGACATCCTCCTCGCCGATGTTGAGGAGGCCGACTCGAGGCCGCTCGTGAGCACCCTCGAGATCCGCGGCGAGAACCGATCCCATTACCGCGAATTGGCACAGCTGCGCCGGGGTGCACGACGCATTCGCCCCAAGGTCCAACATATAGGTATGGCCGCCGCGCGAAGGAATCATGGAGACAATGGCGGGGCGTTCGACGCCAGGCAGCATTTTCAACACGAAGTGAGCCGTCGCCATCAATGCCCCAGTGTTGCCGGCGCTGACGCATGCATGCGCATCGTGGGCCTTGACCAGGTCAATCGCACGGCGCATGGAGGAATCCTTCTTGCGCCGCAGTGCCTCGCGCGGATGGTCGCTCATTTCAACCACTTCGGTCGCGAACAGGCTGAAGACATTGGACGGCCGTTCCGCCGCCAACTCTCGCTCCAAATCAGCTTGTCTGCCTGTCAAGGTGAAGCGGACGTCCGGAAATTCGCGTGCCGCGGCGAGAGCCGCCGGCACGGATACGGATGGACCCCGATCGCCGCTCATGGCGTCGATGGCAATATGGAGCGGCGCAGACACGTGCGCGTTTCTCGTAAGCTAGATCGACTGCCTATTCTTCGTCTGCTGCCGCATCTGCCTTGGTTTGCAAGACCTTCTTGCCGCGGTAAAAGCCATCGCGCGAAATACGATGCCGCGAATGAGTTTCACCGCTTTTCGCGTCGATCGATACCGCCGGTGCGGCGAGCGCCGAATGCGAACGATGCATGCCGCGCTTCGAAGGAGTCTTTCTACTTTTTTGAACTGCCATGAGTTGTCTGTCCTATCAAGTTTTCTTCAACAAATCTTTCAAAACGGAAAATGGCCGCACTCGCTCCTGCTGCACAGGAACTTGGCCGCATGCTTCCGGTGCGCTACATGCCGCGACCACCGGCAAGGCCAACAGCAATTCTTCTTCCGCCAAGTCGCGCAGCGACACCGAGCCGTCGTCCATCAGATAAATCTCGCGCGCGGACCCCACGGGAGTATCCGCATCATCCCTCGCGAACTCAATCTCACTGTCGCTGACCAAAGGAAATTCGAACCCCTGAAGACATCGTTGGCAAACCAGCCGCGGAGCCGCCTCAACAGCAACCGCCGCACCAGCGCGTCCCGCTTCCAATTTCGAAAAGGCGAATCGTGCCCGCAGCGTCCCGCGTGCATCCGCCAATAGGTCCTGCAACCGCGGCAACTCGCTCAAGGGGTAGACGCGCTCCAGTACCGCCGCATCTTCCGCCAGGCGCGCGCAATCCACCCGGTCAGTCGAGCCCGATGCCATGGGGCGCGTATAATAGGGTGCTGCCCCACCCCTGTCAAAATGAATCAGGTGCAAGTCTTTGTTTTTGAAGTCTCCACCTCCACTTATTTTGGCCTCGACTTCTCCCTACCGTAAGGAACTGCTAGGCAGGCTCAAGCTACCGTTTTCCTGCATCTCTCCGGGCACCGACGAGACTCCGCTCGCCGGGGAGCCGCCCCTGGCGCTCGTTACCCGCCTGGCGAGGGCCAAAGCCTCAGCAGTCGCGACATTGGAGCCGCTCGCCTGGGTGATAGGCTCGGATCAAACCGCCGTGCGCATCGATGAGATGGGCTCAGAATCCACGCTAGGCAAGCCCGGGACCGCAACGCACTGCATCGAGCAGCTTGAAAGCTGCTCCGGCCGCAGCATCGTGTATCTGACTGCAGTGACCGTGATGCGCCGGGAAGGTAACGGCCTGTTCGAATACCTCGATACCACTCGCGTGAACTTTCGCGTCCTGGAACGCGCGGCCATTGAGCGCTATGTGGCCATCGAGCGGCCGTTGGATTGTGCCGGCGGGTTCAAGAGCGAAGGCCTGGGAATCACACTGTGCGAATCGATCGACACCTCGGACCCTAGCGCCTTGATCGGCTTGCCGTTGATCCGGTTGAGCGAGGCGTTGCGTTGCGCGGGCTTCGAGCTTCCTTAACGCCGGACTTACGGCGCCGTGCATCTTTCGACGACGTCTTGCGCTTGAGCGGGGTTATGGCATCGAGCACGGCGGCCAGTTCAGCCGGCAGCGGCGCACTGACGTGGAACGGCACGCCGGAGTCCGGCCATTCAAACGCCACCGATTGGGCGTGCAGGAAGGTGCGCTTCAATCCCTGGGATTTTAATTCGGCGTTTCGCTCGCGATCGCCGTATTTGTCGTCGCCCAACAACGGATGTCCCGCAAAAGACGCATGCACCCGAATCTGGTGCGTACGCCCCGTCGGAATATCAACTTCCATTAAGGTGGCCAGCGAACCGAAAGACTGCACCGGCTTGAAAACACTCACCGAGTCCTTGCCGGCTGCGGCTACCCGCACATGACGCTCTCCATGCTGGCGGTTGTCCGTCGCGAGCGGAGCGTCAATGCGCTTCGTGCCCAACTGCCAGTTGCCAGCGACCAGCGCCAGATAGGTTTTTTGCATGCCTCCGTTGCGAATCAAGCTGTGAAGCGCCGTCAAGGTGCCGCGCTCGCGCGCGATGAGGAGACAGCCGCTGGTGTCTCGGTCGAGGCGATGCACCAATTCAAGCGTTTCCCGCGGCCGCGATGCCCGCAGCGCCTCAATCACCCCGAAACTCATGCCACTGCCGCCATGTACGGCGACGCCGGCAGGCTTGTCGATGACCAACAGATGCCGGTCCTGAAATATGACGGAGCGCTCCAATAACTCCAGCAGGCTACTGGAAGGACGTCCAGGCTCTGCGCCGTCGTCGATGCGCACCGGTGGCAAACGCAGCTCGTCGCCTTCCCGAATGCGGTATTCGGCGTCGACTCGTTTGCGGTTCACCCGCACTTCGCCCTTCCGCAGCAGCCGATAGACCCGGCTGCGGGGCACGGTCTTGAAGTGACGCATCAAAAAATTATCGATTCTTTGGCCGGCTTCCTCGGCGGTGACGGTGCGCAGGGTCAGCGGACTCTTGGGCCCTAAATGCGAGCCCAAGGTAGGTAAAGAATCGCTGCTGGGAGTGTTCATATTCGCTTAACTTGTTCGAGCGTCGTTCTAAGGTGTTGATTACATTGACCCTGACGCGCTGTCGTGATAGTGTCTTAAAACCGTGTCAGGCGCGATAACCTTTATAAGGGCTTTGGCCTATCTTAAGGTAACGCAAAGACACCGGTTTCCAGTGGCTCCCCATCCGATGGGGAGCCGCATATTAGTTGGTTCTGGAACTCCAGACCATCGCTCGGCCGATGAGACAGACGCGCGAAAGCTTAAATGAGCTTATGCGGCTGGCAGCGGTTATCCGAGAACAAGGCCCCGGGCTTGCAGTATACGTTTTGGCTGAAACTGATGGAATTGATGCCGGTCGCATATTTCGCGCTCGGCACATTTCTATTGCTGGCCGCATTCAGCATTACGATCCCGGCTTCTATTCTCAAGCTCTCCTCGGCCCCTACCACATTAGTTGGGGCACATGAAAAGAATGCTCGTCAACGCAGTTCAAGAAGAAGAACTGCGAGTTGCACTAGTCGACGGTCAAAAATTATACGACTTATCGATTGAGATCCCGTCTCGGGAACAGAAAAAATCCAATATCTATAAAGGCCGAATTACCCGTGTAGAGCCCAGTCTCGAAGCGGCATTCGTCGAGTATGGCGCTCAACGTCATGGGTTCCTGCCGCTCAAAGAAGTCTCCAAGGAGTACTTCCGCACGCAGCCGGCGAATGGCGCGCGCCTCAACATCAAGGACCTTCTGCAAGAAGGCCAAGAGCTCATCGTTCAGGTGGAAAAAGAGGAACGCGGCAACAAAGGCGCGGCTCTCACCACGTTCATTAGTCTGGCCGGACGATTCCTGGTCCTGATGCCGAATAATCCGCGCGCTGGCGGTGTGTCTCGCCGCATCGAGGGCGAGGACCGCGAACAGATGCGCGACGCGATGAACGGACTGGTGATTTCCGACGGCATGGGCGCCATCGTGCGCACGGCCGGCGTCGGCCGCAGCACCGAAGAGCTGCAATGGGATTTGAACAATCTCAAGTCCGCCTGGGATGCGATCGTTGCCGCCAATGATGGCAGACCCGCGCCCTTCCTCATTTTTCAAGAAAGCGATGCGGTGACCCGCGGGCTGCGGGATTACTTCTCGGATGACGTCGGCGAGTGCCTCATCGATCAACCTGAGGCCTTCCAAAAGGCGCAGGAGTACATGCAGCGCTTCATGCCGCCCGACGCGCAGCGCAAACTCAAGCTGTATCAAGACCCGGTGCCGTTGTTCACGCGCTATCAAATCGAAAGCCAAATCGAGTCGGCCTATGCCCACAAGGTAACCCTGCCCTCGGGCGGCAGCTTGGTGATCGACCATACCGAGGCGCTGGTGTCCATCGATATCAATTCCGCCCGCAGCACCCGCGGCGGCGACATCGAAGCCACGGCCCGCAACACGAACTTGGAAGCGGCCGAGGAAATCGCCAGGCAATTACGGCTTCGCGATATCGGCGGACTTATCGTCATCGATTTCATCGACATGGAATCACAGGCCAACCAAAGGGCGGTCGAAGACATGTTGCGCGACTCGGTCAAGATGGACCGCGCCCGCATCCAACTCGGACGGCTGTCGCGATTCGGTTTACTCGAGTTGTCGCGCCAGCGCTTGCGGCCCGCTTTGAGCGAAACCACCCACATCAATTGCCCGCGCTGCAGCGGCATGGGGACCATCCGCGGCGTCGAGTCGATGTCGCTGGCCTTGTTGCGGCTAATCGGCGAGGAAGCTCGCAAGGAGCGCACCGGCCGGGTCATCGCACAGGTGCCCGTCGACGTGGCGACCTATCTCATGAACGAGAAACGCGAACAGCTGAATCAAATCGAGTCCCGGGATAAGGTATCGCTGGTGATCGTGCCAAATCCGCATATGCACACGCCCGCCTACACATTGCGGCGGGTACGCGACGACGAAAAGGAGCTGCCCGAGAACACAACGGTCAGCTATCAACTGGCAGACCAGCCCGCTGTCGAGGATTCCAATATCGGCAATCGGGATAAGAAACCGCCGGGCGAGGTTCCGCTGGTTCCGAGCATCCTGCCGGCCTCGGCCTCACCGATCATTCCCATGCCGACGCCTGCGCCTATTGTCGAGAAAGCGCCCGAGCCCACCGTGCAAGTGGGCGCATTGGTCAGGCTTTGGCGATGGCTGTTCGGCGATGCTGCTGGCCAAGCGGCTGATAAGGCCGCTGCCGCGCCGGCCGAACCCGTACGCGACAGACCGCAATCGCGCGATGTCCGTCATGACCGCTATCGTAGCGGCGGAGATCGTGACCGCAACCGCGACCGTGGGGAGCGCAATCGCGACGTGCGTCGTGATGGTTCGCGCGATGGGCCGCGTCGCGACGGCCGTCCACGCGGCGATAGTCCGCGGTCGGATAATCGCAATTCCCGAGGCGATGCACCTCGGCCGGAATCGGCGTTTCGGCAGGACCAACCTTCTCGGCAAGACCAAGGGCCTCGGCAAGACCAAGCGCCTCGCCCAGATCAATCGCCGCGGCAAGATGCCATGCCTCGCCAAGAACAAGCACCGCGGTCCGATCAGCCGGCGCGCACAGATCAGCCTCGCAACGAAGGCGACCGCTCAGCTAACGATCGGGGCGAGCGCAGTGAGCGAGGCGGACGAAGCCGTCGCCGGCGGGGACGTGGTCGCGGGCGCGACGGCGGTGAAAACAATGCGAATGGCAGCGGCGCCAGCCCAGGTTCAAGCTCGAACGCAGGTCCCGCCAGCGGCGCTACCCCAAGCGAAGCGAACATGGGCGGCGAGCGAGCGCCACCCACACCTTCTTTCGAGGGCCAAGCGCCCGCCGCCCAACCGCCCGCACCGCCACCGCCGGCGGCCGCACCGCCGGTACGAAGCACCGAGCCGTCGGCTTCCGGTACAGGATCGGACAGCAAATACGTTGTGTGGTCCTCAGCCCCGAGCGATGTTCAGCGCTCGGGACCCGAGGACAGATAGCGCAGTGATCGCAATCTAATCTGCAGGGCGACGCTGATGCCCAGCAACGCGGCCGCAAGGCCGCGCAGGCTGGCAATGGCAATGTCGGAGACTCGCCCGACCATCGAATGCGGTGGATTCCCCAACCGGCCCCAGCCGTAAAAAATCAGGGTTAGCGCCACGGCAGCCATACAAAAGGTCATCGCCCACTCGATGCGCTCGGTTCGCGGTACGAGCCGAGGGGCGACAGGTGCCTGGCGCCCCGCGCGCAGGCCGTAGCAAACCATCGCGACCACGGCGGCAAGACCCACGAGGGAGCCTAAGTCCTGCATCACGTAAACGGCAGGCACGTGGCGCCGGCCGATATCGATGATGGAATCATCGAGCACCGGAAACATGCGTACACCGCGCCCGTTCTCGTGGGTGAATCCGTCCCAGACGAGATGGGTGAGGGCCCCGCCCAGTATCCCGCAGGCGGCCAGCAGCCATTGACTGAGCGAGCGCATATGGGCCTCCGCGGCTAAGACGTGCCAGCGAGCATATGGCCCGTCGGGCAGCACCTCCAACATGGGCGTTTTGATCAAGCGTTGAAACACCCAGTAGGTGAGCAACCCCACGGGCAGGCAAAACGTCAACAGCGCCAAAGCACTGTGGGTTTCGACGCGCGGCATTCCGGGGAAGAAGATTCGAAAATCAGGGACCATGGCGCCGATCACCGCAGCGGAAAGCAGCCGCCACCGTGCCAGTAGACGGGAAAAGGGCAAAATGACCGCGGCGTGGGAAATTGTGAATGGCATGTGCGTTAGCGTGTCATCGAATAGTCACATTGGACATCTATAAGTATTGGGCTGTGCCTCACGGATAACTGGATAAAAAATGGCAAACACTACCGCAATTGACCCCCTTGCCGTGGACACCCCTGCCCGGTCCTCGCGGCTCGTCACGCACAAGCCCAGCCCCTGGTTCAATATTCTCGCCATTGTCGTGGTCATTGTCGGAATCATATACGCCGGCTATCACTTGGCGGACGACTTATCGGTGGTCCACGACACGCGGGCCTATCCTTTCATCCTGCTCGGTATTGCCTTGGTGATCGCGCTGGGCTTCGAGTTCGTCAACGGGTTTCACGACACTGCCAACGCGGTCGCAACGGTCATTTACACCAATTCGATGTCGCCGAACCTGGCGGTCATTTGGTCGGGGACTTTCAACTTCTTAGGGGTTCTAGTCTCCACTGGGGCCGTCGCCTTCAGCATCGTTTCCCTGCTGCCGGTGGAATTGATACTGCAGGTGAGCAGCGGCGCGGGCTTTGCCATGGTCTTTGCGTTGTTGATTGCCGCGATCCTGTGGAATTTGAGCACCTGGTATTTCGGGCTGCCCTCCTCGAGTTCGCACACACTCATTGGTTCCATCATCGGCGTCGGACTCATGAATCAACTGATGGCGGCGAACCCGTCCGGCACCAGCGGCGTCGATTGGGGCCAAGCGACCAAAATCGGCGAAACCCTGCTGGTATCGCCATTGATTGGCTTCAGTGCGGCGTGGCTACTGCTGACCATACTCAAGGCCACGATCAAGATCCCGGCGCTCTACAAGGAGCCCGAGGGCAACAAGCCACCCCCTATCTGGATTAGGGGCTTGCTGATTCTGACTTGCACGGGCGTGAGTTTCTTTCACGGCGGCAATGACGGTCAAAAGGGCATGGGGCTCATCATGTTGATCCTAATCGGCACGGTGCCCACCGCCTACGCACTGAATCGCACCATGCACGAAGAAGATGTCAATACATTCCTCGCAGCTTCCGCGCAGGCTCAAACCGCGCTGTCGCACTATGCCGTCGGCAATCCGCCTGCCGATGCGCACGAAAGTGCTTTGGCGCTTGTACGCGACCGCAAGGTAACCCCTGAGGGCATAGCGTCAATTGCGGCATTGACGGACAAAGTTGCGAAACAAGTGGGTCAGTATCACTCGATGGATAAGGTTCCCGCCGGCTCCATGGTCAATATTCGCAACGATATGTACTTGGTGAGTGAAGGGCTGCGCTTCATGAGCAAAGCCAAGTCGCTGAACGTATCGGCGGCGGATAAGGCCTCGCTCGACTCTTACAAAAAGCAGCTCGATCACTCGACGAAGTTTATTCCGACCTGGGTCAAGGTCGCGGTCGCCATCGCCCTAGGCTTGGGCACGATGATCGGCTGGAAGCGGATCGTCATCACAGTCGGGGAGCGCATCGGCAAGACGCATTTAACGTACGCACAAGGTGCGTCGGCAGAGCTCGTAGCCATGGCGACCATCGGTGCCGCAGAGTTATATGGCTTGCCGGTCAGCACCACGCATGTCCTTTCTTCCGGCGTGGCGGGTACGATGGTGGCAAACCACTCCGGGCTGCAATGGACAACCGTGCGCAACTTGCTGATGGCCTGGGTGCTTACGTTGCCCGTGTCCATTGCGCTGGCGGGCGGCCTGTACTGGTTGCTACGCACCTTCCTGTAGGGCGACGAGCAGGCCGCGCGAGGCAGCGATCGTAAGATCGAGGACCTGGTCGAAGGCCTTCGCATCACGGTAGTACGGATCGGGCACATCGCGCAACTTTTGCTCGGGCGCGTAATCCAAAAAGAGCTTGAGCGCGGCGTTGGAGTTGTCCGGCTTGATGCCTTCGAGTTCAGTTAAGTTGCTGCGATCCATCGCAAGAACTAGATCGAAGCGCGCAAAGTCAGCTTTCGACACCTGCCGCGCGCGCAGGCCGCTGATGTCGATGCCTCGCCTCAGGGCTGCTCGCTGGCTGCGCGGATCCGGCGCGGCGCCGATGTGATAGTCGGCTGTTCCCGCAGAATCGATTTCAAGTTCCAAGCGCGGTGCTTCCTGAGCCGCTAAGTGCCGCAGTACCCCCTCGGCGGTGGGACTGCGACAAATATTGCCTAGGCAGACAAAAAGCACTTTGCAGCGAGACTTGGGCACGGGACACCTTAGATATCGTCAAATATCTATTCTAGCCGAGCGGCATATCGGCGGAACTTGCAACTGCGCGGCAACTTAGGGATGATCCGGACGCCAAAACATGGAGGTTTAAATGTCCTTGGGACCCAGTCTGCGGCTGAGTTTGGCATTGTCATTTTCCGCGTGTCTCGCACATGCCGAAACCGCTTTCGATGCTGCCGCTGCCTTCGGCGCTCGCCCGAGCATCGAGAACCTTAGCTTCTCGCCGGACGGCATGAACGTGGCGTATGTCGTTCCCAGCGCCGGGCAAGGGTCCGCCATGTATGTCCTCGCGCTCGAAAAGGGGGCCTCGCCCCGTCTCATGGCGACTGTGACCGGCAAGCCTGATCGTTTGGGCGGCTGTCGCTGGATATCGAATGACCGCTTGGTTTGTACCATTTACGGCGTGGTCCATGCCGCCCTCGATGTGGTGCCGTACTGGCGTATCGTGGCCGTGAACGCTGACGGGACCAACATGAAAATGTTGAGCACCAAAGAAAACTCGTACAGCCGAGGCGTTTCGCTCGGCGGAGGCAGCATCATCGACTGGCTTCCTGATGAGGACGGCGCCGCGCTCATGAGCCGCTGGTACCTGCCCGACGACCACATCGGTTCGCACCTCGGGACGTCGAAAAAAGGACTCGGCGTTGATTGGATCAACACGCGCACTTTAGCGACCCGATCGATCGAATCACCCCATCAAGAAGCGGTGGAGTACATCAGCGATGGCCGCGGAACGCTGCGCATCATGGGTGTCGAATCGACGCGTGGCGTCGCTGAAGGCTATGTCTCGGGCGACATTAATTACTTATATCGGCGCGAAGGATCGCTCGAATGGCACAAGCTAGGCGAACTCGTGGGAGAGGAGCACAACGGCTTCGAACCGTATGCGGTGGATCATGATTTGAACCTGGCCTATGGCTTCCGGAAGAAGGACGGGCGGCGCGCCTTGTACTCGGTGGCGTTGGATGGATCGCTGCGAGAGGACCTGGTATTTGCGCGACCCGATGTGGACGTCGCAGGATTGCTGCGCATCGGCCGGCGCAATCGCGTGGTCGGCGTGAGCTACGTCACCGACTTTCCGCATTCTTACATTTTCGATCCCGAACTGCAGAAACTCGTGGCTTCGCTTTCAAAGGCGTTGCCGGGACAACCGTTGTTGAACGTCGTCGATTCGAATGTGAATGAAACAAAGCTGTTGCTTCTCGCCGGCAGCGATCAGGATCCAGGGGTCTACTACATCTTCGATCGAAGTAGCCGGCAGCTCGACACATTCTTCGTCGTTAGAAGCCAGCTCGAAGCCGTCAAGCTGGCTCGCGTCAAGCCCGTCAGCTATCCGGCAAAGGACGGGACCCTGATACCCGGATACCTAACCTTGCCGCCTGGCGTGGACAATCCCAAGGATCTGCCGGCCATCGTACTGCCTCACGGCGGCCCTTCGCATCGCGACGTGTGGGGATTCGATTGGCTCGCGCAGTTCTATGCATCGCGAGGCTATGCGGTGTTGCAGCCCAATTTTCGCGGCTCGACCGGCTATGGCGACGACTGGTTTCAGCACAACGGTTTTCGCTCCTGGTCCGTTGCCATTGGCGATGTGCTCGATGCCGGAAGGTGGTTGGTCGCGCAAGGTATTGCGAATCCAAGCAAGCTTGCGATCGTCGGCTGGTCTTACGGCGGTTATGCCGCCCTTCAATCGGCTGTAGTCGATGCAAGCCTCTTCAAAGCAGTCGTGGCCATAGCGCCGGTAACCGATCTGCAGCAGTTCAAAGAAGACCGCCGCGACTGGTCAGACTTCGCTGTGGTGAGCAAGCTTATCGGCGACGGGCCGCAGGTACGTGACGGTTCTCCGGCGCTGAATGCCGCCAAAATCAAGGCGCCCGTGTTGCTATTCCATGGCGCGATGGACCGCAACGTTCGGATCCGCCAATCGATGGGGATGGCCGATCGCCTGAACGCCGCAGGCGTGCAACACGAACTTGTGACTTGGCCGGATCTTGATCATCAGCTCGACGATTCTGCCGCACGCGCGGATTTGTTGCGCAAAAGCGATGCCTTCCTGCGCCGTGCGATGGGAATGTAATCGGCCGATTTTGAGTCGCAGCTTTAGGCTCCGTGCAACGCGGCCCGCACACGATCGAGATCCGCCGGCGTGTCCACCCCAGCGGGCGGCGATTGCGCGAGCCTTACTAAATGGATGCGCATGCCATGTTCCAGCGCCCGCAGCTGCTCGAGCTTCTCCGTGCTTTCGAGCGGCGTCGGCGGCCATGCCGCGAATTGCAGCAAGCTGCGCACCCTATAGGCGTACAGGCCGATATGGCGCCATGCCCCGGCGAACGCCGCCGGTTGATCAGCCGCGATGCTATCTCGAGGCCAGGGAACGGGGGCACGGCTGAAATACAGCGCGCGCCCGTCTTCGGCGCGCAGCGCCTTGACGCAGTTGGGATCCAGAAATTCGCGCAATGATTCTATCGGTGCAATCGCCGTGGCGATATCGCTGCTTGCATCATCGAGCAGAGCGCCGGCCACTTTTGCAATGACTTCCGCGGGCATCGCAGGCTCATCGCCCTGAAGATTGACGACCACATCATCGTCGGCTAATTGCTTGGCACGCGAGATTTCTGCAATTCGGTCAGTCCCTGATGGATGCTGCGGCGATGTCATGAGACACTCGGCGCCGAACTTCATTGCGGCAGCTCGAATTCGTTCATCGTCCGTCGCGACCATCACCGAGGCAGCGCCGCTGGCTCGGGCGCTCTGCCAGACCCATTGAATGAGGGGCCGGTCGCCGATCATCAGAAGCGGCTTGCCGGGCAGGCGGGTCGAGCCGAAGCGCGCCGGTATAATCACGTGGAACTTGTTGCTCATGCCGTCAATCGCCGAGCGCTCATTCCTAGGATTCCAGCAATGGATCGTCCGCCGGCAGCGCGCGCGCCTCTTCGGGCAGCATCAACGGTATACCATCGCGCACCGCATAGGCGAGTCGATCCGCGCGGCAAACCAGTTCAAGGGACTCGCCCGCACCGGCGCTGTGCAGCGGCCCCTTACAGATTGGACATACCAGCAAATCGAGCAATCGCTTATCCATACTTCCTCACGTGTGGGCGGCGCGCCGTTCGATAGACCTGGCCACCGCGCTTTCCAGTGCTTCGGAATCGCCTTCGTCGAAGACCACGCTCACCGGAACATACCAGTGATGCGGCCCGGCTATTTCTGCGCATTTTACGGCATCCTTCTCGGTCATAAGTACCGGAAGATCGTCGGCAAACGAAATATCCTCGATCTGAAGCCGCGCATGATCCGGCAAGGCATGAGCAACGACGTCGATACCCAGTGCTTGCAGCATTCGGAAAAAGCGCTGCGGATGGCCAATGCCGGCGAGGGCGTGCACCGAACGGCCGGAGAATTCGCGTAAGGGTTTAAGGGTGCCATATCGCAGCGCGATTGCGTTCGTGGCCACCAGCTGCATGCGCAGCGCACCGGCGAGGAGTGCATGCTTCCCCATGACCGCGGGGCCGCCATTCACGATGATCACATCCGCGCTCTTCAAGCGTTCGGGCATTTCGCGAAGCGGCCCGGCCGGCAATAAGCGCCCATTGCCGAATTGCCGATCGCCATCGATGAGGACGATCTCGCAATCGCGCGCCAAAGCATAATGCTGCAGGCCGTCATCGCTCACGATGATGTTGCATCCGGCATCGACCAGCAATTGTGCGGCAGCCGGTCGATCTCGCCCAGCGGCGACCGGCACTCGCGATTTGCGCGCCAGCAGTATGGCTTCATCTCCCGCCATCTTGGGATCCTCCGATCCTTGGATCAATCGCGCCTGCCGCGACGACCCTCCGTAGCCGCGCGTCACCACGCCCGGCCTGAAACCGCGTTCCGTCAACTGAACAGCCAACCAGCTCACCAACGGCGTTTTACCGGTTCCCCCCACCGTCAAATTCCCAACGACGAGCACCGGGCATGGAAGCGATGTAGATCGGCGCCAGTGCTTGGCGTACGCAATACGTCGCACTTGAGCTATGCAACCATACGCGGCGCTGAGCGGTGTCAGCCACCACGGCGGCGGCGCATCTTGATACCAAATTTTTTGGAGCCATGACTGCACCGCCATGCCGCGGCCGACGTTCACGCGTTGAACTGCATACCGTGCAGCGCGGCATACAGGCCCCCGCGTGCCAGCAGGTCCTGATGATTGCCCATCTCGACGATGCGGCCTTGGTCGACAACGATGATCCGGTCGGCGTTCTCGACCGTCGACAACCGATGGGCGATGACGAGCGTGGTTCGCCCCTGCATCAGGACGGCGAGCTCTTGCTGAACGCGACGCTCCGATTCATTGTCAAGCGCCGCTGTGGCTTCGTCGAGAATGAGCACCGGTGAATCCTTGAGCAACGCGCGTGCAATGGATATTCGTTGCCGCTGCCCGCCCGAGAAATTCTGGCCGCGATCGGTGAGCAAGGTATCGAATCCTTGCGGCTGCTGGTTCACGAACTCCATGACATTCGCGGCACGCGCAGCTTCCGCGACCTGTTCTTCGCTCTTACCCACCGCGTTGAAGGCTATGTTGTTTCGGATTGTGTCGTTGAACAGCACCACCTCTTGGCTGACGAGGCTCACCTGTGAACGCAGGTCGGTCAATCGATACTCTCGCACATCGACGCCATCTAGAAGCACCGATCCTTGCTGCACATCGTAGAAACGCGGCACAAGGCCGACCAGGGTGGTCTTGCCGCTGCCGGAGCGGCCGACGATGGCGACCGTCTCTCCAGGGCGCACATGAAAACTCACATCCTTCAGCACTTCACCTTTATCTTCGGCGTAGCCGAACGATACATTTCTAAATTCGATCTCGCCGTGGGCGCGCGTGATGGCACGTGTACCGCCGCTGCCCTCGGTGGGCTGATCCAGCATCTCGAACACGCTCTGGCCGGCCGCTATACCTTGCTGCAAGGGACTGCTCATGTTCACCAGACTGCGCAGCGGTGCTGGAATAAGGAACAGCGCCGTCAAGAAGCCGAAGAAGGAATCCAAGGGTAGATCGCCGGCTTGTATCTGGTGAATCGACACGAATAGGACGCTGCCCAATGCAATGGCGGCTATGCACTGCACCACCGGGTTGCTGATGGATTTGGCCCGCGCCAATTTCATGTTCGATGCGCGGTTGTGTTCGTTCACCAGCTCGAAGCGCTGCGTTTGATGATCCTCCGCGTTGAAGATCTTGATCAAACGCAAGGCATCGATGGCTTCCTTCGCGACGCGCGTGATATCGCCCATCGAGTTCTGAATGCGCTGGCTATAACGGCGGAAGCTGTGGTTCGCGATTTGCATCAGCCAGGCGATGACTGGGGCGGCCGCGATGCAGAACGCGGCGAGGTGCCAGTTCAAATAGAACAGATAGCTCACCAGGATTACGATGCTCAGGGAATCGCTGATGAGCGAAATGGCCGCATTGGTCGCAGCCGCCGCGACCAGCTCGATGTTGTTGGTCAATTTGGACAACAGATGGCCGGACTGCTGCTGGTCCGAGTAGGCGACGGGCAAGCGCATATAGTGCTGAAATAGATCGTGGCGCAGGCTCTTGATGACCTGCCGCCCCACATAGCTCGGAAAGTAATTGGCGATGTAGTCGCCCAGGCCGCGCAGAGTGAAAAGCACCACCACACCGATGGGCACCTGCCAAATGATGTCCGGATCTCGTATCACGTACGTACCCTTCATGAATTGCTTCACCAGGTACGCCAACGATGCATTGGAAATGGCGAACAAAATCGCGCCTAAGACGCCGATAAAAAACATGCCCGCGTGCGGCCTGGCATACTTGATCAAACGGCGATAAATATCCCATCCGTCAGCGGCGGGTTTGGCAACCGCCGGAACCGTGCTCAAGGGGCCGAATCCTCGTGCACGGTCGCAATATTGAGCTGCGCAAATCCCAGTTTTCCCGCCACATCCATGGCGGTGACGACGGCCTGGTGCGTGGTTCTAGCATCAGCCCGAATGGTGATCGGACCGCGGTCCGCACCGGATTCCTTGACCAAGGCGGCGCGCAACGTATCGGGGCTTGAATTGATCAAGGTGCGCTCGTTGACGCGATAGTTGCCGTCCGCGGTGACGGTGATGACCAAGGGCTCGTGGGAACCTCGCGGTATCGGGGTATCGCTCGACTGCGGCAACTGAACCTTGACCCGTCCTTCCTGATTGAACGTGGTGGAAACCATGAAAAAGATCAAGAGCACCAGCAGCACGTCGATCATCGAAATCAAGTTGATTTCAGGATCTTCTCGGTGGCGAGGGCGCAGGTTCATCGCTTGACGAATCCGCCGCGCTCGTCCAGCGCATCGACCAGCTTCATCGCTTCCTTTTCCATTCGAATCACCAGCCGCTCGACTTTGCCCCGCAGGAATCGATATGCGATGAGCGAAGGGATGGCCACGGTCAGGCCCGCCGCCGTGGTGATGAGGGCCTCGCCGATGCCGCCCGACAGGGTCCTGGGGTCGCCCAATCCTGTCGCGGTGATGGCGTTGAACGCGTGAATGATGCCGGCCACGGTCCCCAGCAGCCCCAGCAAGGGCGCCACAGCCGCGATCGTTCCCAAGGTATTGAGGAAGCGCTCCAAATCGTGGATCACGTGCCGCCCGCCGTCTTCGAGCCGCTCCACCATGAGATCGCGCGGCTTATTGCGATTGGCGAGGCCAACGGCCAGCAACTTGCCCAGCGGCGAGTTCTGCTCCAAGGCGACGACCAGCTTGTCGCTCAGCTGGTCGGCCTCGATCCAGTTCCAGACTTTCTGAGCCAGATCACGCGGGATGACGCGATTGCTCTGTAAAGTCCAGAGCCGCTCCAAGATAATGGCAACCGCTGCGATGGAACATAAGATGATCGGCCACATGAAGCCGCCGCCTGCGCGGATGATCTCCCACATTGCGTCCTCGTTTAAGTCAAATACAAAGTTGGGGCATGATACTTGAGCGCCGACTGTTCAGACAGTGCTTTTGGCACATGCTCCAAACCATTGATTTACCAAACGGTGAACGAGTCCAGTGCATGCATCACGAAAACGGCATAATGCCGCCTCGGGAGGCGTAAAACTATGCGGCGCTGGCTGAAACGCATTACACCGGATCGACTCAGGCTAGAGAAACACTGGTGTCTCAAACATTTTACCGCGGTGATGCTGGATCGCCGCTACTGGACATTTAACCGCTCCAGCGTTGCCCGGTCATTCGCCTTGGGACTGTTTATCGCCTTTATCCCTCCGACGCCCCTGCTTCCGGTTCATCTGGTGACTTGCGCGCTGCTGGGCATTTATCTACGGCTGAATCTACCGATCCTGTTCGCCACCGTGTTCGTCAGCAATCCCTTTACCTGGGTGCCGCAGGTGGCGGGCTCGCTTTGGGTCGGCGCGAAGCTCTTGGGGCTCGATTTAATGCCTTTCATTCACGCCATCACGCACCGGACTTTTTGGGCCGACATGAACGTGCTCTGGCCCCCGCTGCTTCTCGGGGCGCTGGTGCTCGGTCTAATCGCCGCCGCATCGGGCTATGTGCTCGCCCAAGCGGCATGGCGAGCCAGAGTCATTTATCAGTGGCGCCGCCGCCGCGCGCGCTCAAGCGGCCGCAGCGCGGCGCTCGGCTAAGACCCCGTCAGCCAGCATCAGCACGCGATCAAGACGCGCGGCCAGTCTTTCATCGTGCGTCACGATGACCAAACTGGTGCCGAGCTCGCGATTCAGTTCCAGCATCAGTTCAAAAACTTGCGCCGCATTTTTGCCGTCCAAATTTCCGGTCGGCTCATCCGCCAATACTAATTTCGGCCGCGTCACCAACGCGCGGGCCACAGCCGCTCGCTGTCGCTCCCCGCCGGAGAGCTGCGATGGACGATGCTCCAAGCGTTCCGCCAGGCCCACGCGCGTCAGCAGCGCAGCAGCCTGCCGTTTTGCATCGCCAGGACTCATCCGCCGCACCAACAAGGGCATCGCCACGTTTTCCAAGGCCGTGAACTCCGGCAACAAATGGTGAAACTGGTAAACGAACCCAACCGCGTGATTGCGCAAGCGTCCGCGCTCGGTATCGCTCAACTGGTTCATGGCGGATCCCGCAATATGCACCGTGCCGCGGGTCGGTAAATCGAGCCCGCCCAGGAGCTGCAGCAAAGTCGTCTTGCCGGAACCGGACGCCCCAACGATGGCAATGCGCTCGCCGCTTTGCACTCGGATGTTCGCGCCCCGCAGCACCTGCAGCGTCGCGCCGCCCTGAACGAACTCCTTGGCCAGGTCCGTGCCCTCGAGCACCGTTTCGTTTGAAATCGACATCATCCTGCCCTCAGTCATTACGCAAAGATTCAGCGGGGAGCAATCGCGCGGCGCGCACTGCCGGGTATACGGTGGACACGCATGCAAGAACGAATGCGAACCCGCAGATGCGAAGCACGTCGGCCGTGTGCACGTGTGCCGGTAAATCGCTCATGGAGTACACGCGCGCGTCGAGAAATTTGAATCCGACGATGACCTCCAGGCCATGCACCAGCTCCTGAAGATTCACGGCGAGCGCCACGCCAAAGACGACGCCCACCAAGATGCCTAGCATTCCAATCAAGCTGCCTTGCACGATGAAGACCGACAAGATACTGGCCGGCGAGGAGCCGAAGGTGCGCAATATGGCGATGTCGCGCCGCTTCTCCTTCACCACCATGACCATGGTCGACACGACGTTGAAAGCGGCCACCGCGACCATCAATGACAGGATCACGAACAGGATACGCTTGGTGATCGCGATGGAACGAAAGAAATTCACATGCTCGTTGGTCCAGTCCTGGATTTGAACCCCGCCGCCGATGGCCATCGCCGCGGCGCGAGCAACGCGCGGGGCGGCGTACATATCGGCCAGCTTCAGCCGAATTCCGGTGACCTCATCGCCCATGCGCAGCACTTTCGCCGCGTCCTGCACGGCGACTATGGCGATTCGCCGGTCATACTCATACATGCCGACGGAAAGTATCCCGGCCACTACGAATGCGCGCATGCGCGGAATCACTCCGAGCGGCGTGACATCGCCGAGCGCAACGATCAGAACCACCCGATCGCCGACTTTCACGCCAAGCTCCTCCGCCAGCGCCTTGCCGAGGATTACCCGGTAGCTGCTTGGGGTTAAATCACTTAAGCGGCCGCTCACCAGATGCGGGCCTAAATCTACGACTCGCGCTTCCATCTCCGGATCGATACCGCGCAACAGCACCCCTGAAGACTTGTCGGCGTGGGTCATCAAGCCTTGTTCTTCAATGTAGGGCGCGGCTCCGTTGATGCCGGGAAAATTTTTGAGCTTTTCAAGATCGGCGCGCCAATTGATGAGGCTTCCCTCCACTCCCGAAATGGTCGCATGCGCAGTCAGACTCAAAATACGGGTACGCAATACTTCCTCGAAACCGTTCATCACCGAGAGCACCACAATCAGCACCGCAACGCCCAATGCCAAACCGACAATGGCGATTCCGGCGATCAACGACACGAAGCCGCGCCGACGCGATGCCCGCAAATATCGAACCCCCAAAAAGCCTTCGTACCAATAGGTTTTCATTCGTACCGCAACGCCTCGGCAGGCTGGGTCCGTGCCGCCTGAAGAGCCGGATACACGGTCGCCCCGAACGTCAGAATCAAGGCAGCCAATGCAATCCTGACCACATCAGGAGGATGCAATTCGCTGGGGATGCCCGACATGTAGAAGACGTCGGGATCCATGATGTGAAAGCCGAAGTTTGATTCCAGAAAAGGCACGATGACATCGACGTTGGAGGCCAGGGCAACACCCAGACCCACCCCGAGTGCCGTGCCGATCCATCCGATGATCACGCCTTGAGTCATGAATACCGCCAGCACTCCGCGCGGGCTCAAGCCCAACGTCCGCAGAATCGCAATATCGGTACGCTTGTCGTTCACCACCATAACCAAGGTAGCGACGATGTTGAAGACTGCCACGGCGATAATCAGCATGAGGATCAAGCCCGTCGTCGTCTTCTCGATGCGGATGGCGCGGAAATAAGCCGCGTTCTCCTGAGTCCAGTCCCGCACGGTAAGCTTGTGGTCCAACCGCGCAGCCGCAATGCGCGATAACTCGGGCGCGTTGAGCACATCATCGAACTTGAGGCGGATGCCCGTGGGTCCTTGAAGGCCGCGCAACGCTTCTGCGTCACTCAAATTGATCAAGGCCAGAACACTGTCATGCTCCTGCAGCCCAACTTCGAACACGCCGACAACCTCGAATTCCTGCAACCGAGGTGCAAACCCTGCACCATCCCGACTCAGGCCGGGAATCATGACGACCACCGTATCGCCGGCGCCGACTTGCAACTGGTACGCGAGCATTCGGCCCAAAATAATTCGATTCGTACCGGGTTTTAGGTCGGCCAAGCGGCCCTCGCGCATGGCATCTCCGATGGTCGAGACCTTTGGTTCCCATTCCGGATCGATGCCGCGCACAATCGCCCCGCTCATGGAAGACTGGCGGCTCAGCATCGCGTCAGTATCGAGGAACGGTGCCGCCCCTTGCAGGCCCGGCGAACCCTGAAGGCGGCTTATTTGCGCTTGCCAGTCGGTAATGGGCGCACCGCCTGCAGTTAGCGTCGCATGCGCGGATAAGCTGAGCAGGCGGTCACGCAGCTCGGCCTCGAAGCCGTTCATCACCGAAAGGACGGTAATGAGGGCCGCGACGCCCACCGCCACGCCGAGCAGCGATACCCAGGTGATGAAGGAGACGAAAAAGCTATGTTCGCGGGCCAGCGAATAACGTAGGCCCACGAAGACAGGCAGGGGTTGGAACATGCGCGGCGACTAACCTAAAGCCAAGCCGGTAAATGGCAATGGCATCAGAGTGTTAATTGAGTCAAGTATTGGTCCATGAAGGCAGTGGTATAGTTTAAGGGGCCCTTTGCATGCTAACTGGAAATTCCCAAAGTAATCATAGGATATCGATAACATATGAGGTACGCCATGAGGTATCGAATTCTGCTGCTAGCCGCGGTGCTCGCGAGCGGCCTCGCCGAAGCCGAGGTCATTGCGGTCGACAGCGGCATCGCCGTTAAGCAATCCGACGTTCCGACGCCAACCCGCGGCATGACCATGGATCAGGTGACGGGTAAGTTCGGGGCGCCGGCCACCAAGACTCCCGCGGTTGGACAACCGCCTATCTCTCGCTGGGAATACCCCGGATTCATCGTCTATTTCGAACACGATCATGTCATTCACAGCGTCGTCGTAAATTCTTAAAGTCAATGACGCGTAACGCGCCTAAGTTCGCGTAACATCTCATCGTGTGGACCCACCGCGAATTTTTTTCGCGGCGGGCGTTTTTTCTTTTTTACAAATGCATGTCCCTACTCGCACCCGTACTCCCCAGCAACGATAAGCGCCTGATCAAATGGGGCAAGCTTTATGGCGCCGCGCCTGCGCTGGCGATCGCAGAGGCTGCGCCGCAGGCCCCCGGCCCGCTCATCGTGATCGCCCAGAATTCGCGCGAAGCGGAAACCTTGAGCGACGAGGTCCGATTCTTTGCCGTCCCCTCCTTAAACGTCAGGGTGTTTCCCGACTTGGAAACATTGCCGTACGACAGTTTTTCCGCGCACCCCGATATTACTTCTGCGCGCCTCGCCACCCTCGCGGAACTGCCGCGCGCGCGCCACGGGGTCTGGCTGGTCGCCATCGACACGCTGCTGCAGAGATTGCCGCCGCGCAGTTACATCGAGGGCTATTCACTCAAGGTTCAGATGAACGAGACCCTCGATCTCGAGGCTTTGCGCGTTCAGCTGGCCTTGGCGGGCTACGTCTCCGTCACGCAGGTGGTTGCGCACGGCGAATTTGCGGTCCGCGGCTCGCTCATCGATGTCTTCCCCATGGGTTCCGATACACCATTCAGAATCGATCTCTTGGACCGCGACGTCGACAGTATCCGACGATTCGATCCTGACACGCAACGTTCACTCGACAAGCTGGACCGCATACACTTACTGCCGGCCCGCGAAACGCCGCTCAACCCAGAAGCGGTGCGCGAGTTCAGGCGCCGTTATCGCCTGCGCTTCACCGGAGATCTATCCGAGCAGGCCATCTATCGGGACGTCAGCAATGGGCTGGCGCCGGGGGGCGTGGAATATTTCCTGCCGTTGTTCTTCGAGCGCACATCGCATCTGTTCGAGTATCTGCCGCCCAGCAGCACCATCGTCGACATCAACGATGCCGGCAGCGCGGCCGAGAGCCTGTGGCGCGGGATTGTCGAACGCCACGAGCAGTTGCGGCACGACCGCTACCGGCCAATTTTGGATCCCGCTGAGGTCTATGTCACTCCGGCTGAATTCGCGGAAGTTTATGCCCCATGGCCCAAAGTTCAGCTTCAAACGTTCGCATGGGCGCCCGAGACCGTCCCGCCGTTCCAAAATTTCCCGAGTGCCGCCCCGGCGTCGGTGCGCATCGACGCGCGGGCTGAGCAACCGGCCGCGGAACTGGTGTCGCATATCGGCGCGAGCAGCGCCAGGATCTTGCTTGCGGCTGAATCGGCCGGCCGCCGCGAACTCATTTTAGACTTACTGCGAAGCCGCGACGTTCAGCCGAAGATCTTCGACAGCTTTGCCGCGTTCCTGGCGAGCGGCCTCAAGCTTGGCATCACCGTGTCAGCCGCCGCGTCCGGCCTTACGCTCGAGTCTCCTCCCTTGGAGATTCTCACTGAATCGCAACTGTTCGGTGACCGGGCACGACAAGAGCGCCGCCGCCGCCGAAGCGAGCGCGATCCGGCAAAAATTCTCAAAGAATTGTCGGATTTGCGGGTCGGCGCGCCGGTGGTTCACGAAACCTATGGAGTAGGACGTTACGTCGGGCTGCAGACCATGGATATTGCCGGCTACACCGGCGAATTTCTGGTGCTCGAATACGCGGACGGCGATAAGCTTTATGTGCCGGTTCAATCACTGCACCTGGTTTCCCGCTACACCGGGGCCCCTGCGGAGACCGCTCCCCTGCATAAGCTCGGTGGCGAGCAGTGGCAGAAGGCGCGCCGCAAGGCGGCTCAGCGCATTCGCGATGTCGCCGCGGAACTGTTGGATTTGTATTCGCGGCGCGCCGCCAGGCAAGGCACGCGCATGCTGGCGGGTGAAGCGGAATATCGCGCATTTCAGGCTGGATTCCCTTTCGAGGAAACGGCCGATCAGGCCGCCGCCATCGAACACGTCATCGCGGACCTGAAATCCGACAAGCCGATGGATCGGGTGATCTGCGGCGATGTAGGCTTCGGCAAAACCGAGGTCGCGCTACGAGCCGCGTTCATCGCCGTGCAGGCGGGCAAGCAAGCAGCGGTCTTGGTGCCCACAACGTTGCTCGCCCAACAGCACTACACAACGTTTGTCGACCGATTTGCGGACTGGCCGGTTCGGATCGAAAGCCTGTCGCGCTTCCGTACCAACAAAGAAGCTGAATCGATCATCAACGGCGTCGCGGCAGGCACCGTGGACATCGTGATCGCGACCCAAAGGCTGCTGCAGGGAAAGATTCGCTTCAAAGATTTAGGATTGGTGGTGATCGATGAGGAACATCGCTTTGGCGTGCGCGACAAAGAGAAGTTAAAGGCGCTGCGAACCGAAGTGGACGTGCTCACCCTCACCGCAACGCCCATCCCTCGAACCCTCAATATGGCCATGGGGGGCTTGCGCGATTTGTCCTTGATTACCACGCCTCCGGCCGAACGCCTGGCGGTCAAGACCTTCGTGCTCGAGTGGAATGAGACAGTGGTACGCGAGGCGGCGCTGCGCGAAATTCGGCGCGGCGGCCAAATTTACTACGTGCACAACAGCATCGAGACCATCGAAAAGACCGCGCAAGCCATCCGCGAGCTGGTGCCCGAGGCGACCGTCACCGTAGGTCACGGCCAGATGCGCGAACGCGACCTCGAGCAGCTGATGCTGGATTTTTATCATCGGCGCTTCAATGTGCTGGTCTGCACGACCATCATCGAAAGCGGTATCGATGTGCCGACGGCAAACACCATCATCATCGACCGCGCGGATCGATTTGGGCTGGCGCAGATACATCAGTTGCGAGGCCGAGTCGGCCGCTCGCATCACCGTGCCTACGCCTATCTCATTACCCCGCCGCGCAAGGTGATGACGGCAGATGCCATCAAGCGCCTCGAAGCGCTCGAATCCCTGGAAGAGCTTGGCGCCGGCTTCACGCTCGCCACGCACGATTTGGAGATCCGCGGCGCCGGCGAGTTGTTGGGCGATGAGCAGAGTGGGCAGATCGAAGAGATCGGCTATAACCTCTACATGGAGCTTCTGGAGCGTGCGGTGACGGCGCTCAAGACGGGTAAACAAGCGGATCTGGAGCGGCCCATAGATGCCGGGCCCGAAGTCGAGCTGCACGTGCCCGTGCTCATTCCGGAGGACTATGTGCCGGACGTTCACTTGCGCCTGATGCTCTACAAGCGCATCGCGAGCACGCCCTCATCCGAGGAGCTCGATGAGCTTAAAGTCGAGATGATTGACCGCTTTGGCCCCATACCGCCGTTTGCCCAGTCCTTATTCCGCTCGACTTACCTCAAGCTTCGGGCCGCTGCACTCGGCATTCGCAAGATCGACGCCGGCGCCAGCAACGGCTATATCCTCTTCGAGGAGAACAACAAGATCGACCCGAAACGCGTGCTCAAGCTCATCCAGGGTAAGCCCAAGGAATACCGCATGGACGGACCGCTAAAGCTGCGCTTTGCTCACATCGCGCGTACCGAGGAGGCACTGTTCACCCGTGTCGAGCAACTCGTGGATCAACTCGCGTAGCACACCTGTTACTGAAGAGCGCCCAGGAAATCCCCCTTACCGATTTCAACGCCGCTCTTGCGAAGCAACGCGTAGACCATGCTTTCATGGAAGTAGAAGTTCGGCAGGACGAAATCGTTGAGGTAGCTCGAGGCGGTAAATTTCCATGACCCATTCGGAAATTTGATCTCGATGCTTCGGCTTTCGTCGCCCGACACCTTCTCAGGGGTGATGGTTTTCAGAAAGTCCAAGGTCTTTGCAATGCGTGCCTTGAGCTCGGGCAAAGTCGTTTCGGTATCTTCATGTTTCGGTATTTCCATCCCAGCCAGCCTTCCGCCGGCACCTTTGGCGGTATCGCATGCAATTTGCACCTGGCGACTCAAAGGATGCATGTCAGGATACAAACG
Organism: Steroidobacteraceae bacterium; assembly: GCA_036401515.1. GTDB lineage: Bacteria > Pseudomonadota > Gammaproteobacteria > Steroidobacterales > Steroidobacteraceae > Bog-1198. Next base: position 9,785 of record DASWUU010000293.1, on the reverse strand, counting down.
AGTTTGCGGAAGCACCGCGGGGTCGATTTTTTTTGCTGCCGCATATCCGGCAGCCTTCTCGATAATCGCCGACATATTGGTCAATCCGCGCGTCAATGCCGGAATCGAAAATTCATACAAAGTCGCCATCGAGTTGTCTCCTCGGGACCTTAAAAAGGTGGGGCGCCACTCTAACTAAAGATCACGTGTTTGAATAGCGCAGCCGGTAGTGCGCTAAAATGGCGCTAAGTATGTTGCTCTTTTCCGAAGCTTGTGAGCGAAACAAGGCTCCCATTCTCGCCGTGTTGCGCAGCGCCTTTGCCGATCGGATGCAGGTACTGGAAATCGGCAGCGGCACCGGCCAGCATGCGGTGCATTTTGCAGCGCACCTTCCTCATCTGACTTGGTATCCGACCGAACAGATGGCATTTCTCGATGATTTGAGCGCGCGCGTGAAACTTGAAGGCTCCTCTAACCTACGCCAACCTACCGTACTGGATGTCAAGCAAGCCCTATGGCCGGTACGCCACGTCGATGCAGTCTTCACAGCCAATACTTTTCACATCATGGCTTGGGCCGAGGTGACTGCATTGTTCCGCGGATTGGACGCCGTGTTATCGGCGGGCGGCATCGTGTGCGTGTATGGGCCGTTTCGCTATGACGGCCGGTACACATCGAAGAGCAACGAAGACTTCGATTCCATGCTGACGCAGCGCGACCCGCTCTCGGGGCTTCGCGATGTAGAACAAGTCGCGGCTCTGGGCGCCGAATGCGGCCTAAAGTTGCAGGCCGATCACGACCTCCCCGCGAATAACCGATTGCTGCAGTTCCGACGAGGGTAGAAGGAAGGCGCCTACGCTCGCCCCACCGCCGACAAGAGCGAACGGCCATCGAGTGCGTCTTCATATCGCTTGCCGTTAATGAAAAAAGTCGGCGTCGCGGCCACTCCGCAGCGCATGCCGCTCATGAAGTCGCGCTTCACCCGGGGACGGTAGCGCCTGGCGTCCAGATCTGCCTCGAAGCGAGGAATATCCAGCTTGAGGGCGGCCGCGAGCTGATGCAACAGATCAGATCCCAGCTCGGACTGCTGGGTAAGGATTGCGTTGTGCATCTCCCAAAACTTGCCCTGTGCGCACGCCGCCTCGGCTGCTTCGGCTGCATATTGCGCAAAGGGATGCACTTCGTTGAGGGGCATGTGGCGAAAGACGAAGCGCAATTGCACGCCCATGGTGCGGGCAATCGACTGGATCATCGGATGCACGTCAGCACAATACGGACATTGGTAATCACCGTACTCGAGCAACGTCACCGGGGCATTTTCCGGGCCCTGCCAATGATCACTCTTTCCGACCGGAACGGCGAGGTTCATCGCGCCAATGCCTCGCAATCGACATCGTTGCCGTGGCCCCGGTCGACCAGCACCAGCTTCGATTCGCGCGCCTCGATGCCCACCGTCGGTTTCGCAAGCGTTCCTCCAATCACGATCGGTGCGCGCAATTGTAAGAAGCGCGTGGTTTTAGGATAGCCGCGCAAGACCATATCGAGGCTCTCCGTGTTCATATGAATAACGCCTTCGCCGGCGATCAGGACAGGTTCCGTATCGAGAATCAGCTCCTTTGCCGTGAAGGTGCCGCTGTGGGCCTCAAAGTTGGCGATGCCGCAACGGACCGCGGCCTCCTTTTGGCTCTTGGTGAGCAACAAGCCTAACCCCTTCAGATCGATGCCGGTCAGTTCCGCCAGCGAATCGCGGACGGTGCCGCTGCTTAGCGTTCCTAATAGAGTCCCATCGGCGCTCGCAGCGAATTCGTGCAAGGATTTTCCCTGACCTTTCAGGCTGGCTTGCAGCACGAGCGGCCCATCGAGAGCGGGCGGGCCGCCTTTTCGGCGAGCAAATTGCCCTAATCGTAAGCCGGCGATCTTAAGCTCCAGTCCAATGGCGGGGTTTTCTTTTCGCGCGTCGATTTTGAGTTGTGCATTGAGCTTGCCGCCCGCGATCTCCGCCAGCCACTCAGTTACCGACAGCAGGCCTCGATCTATCGTTGCCTTTGCGGCCACCGACGTCAGGACCACTCGGCTCGCCTCCATATGCGCCGCCCGGTATTTGATCGTGGCATCCGCGCTGCGCAATGCATCGGGGCTGAAGGCTGCATTGGATAGCAACAGCGGTTCGGGCGATCCCACGGCGGGGTCGCGCCCCGCGGCTCGCACGCCAAGGTCCGCCAAGCGCAGCGATTGAGAGTTCACGTCGGCTTCGATATCCGCTCGGCCTTTGGACTCCTTAACGGATACGGTGCCTCGCAGGTCGCTTTGCCCGGAGGCGATGGCAAGATCGCTGTACGTCGATGCAGAGCCGTGCCGAACGAGCTTGCCGGACAGGCGATAGCTGCCGGTGTCGATAAATTTCGCGCCCGTGAGATAGTAGAAATCCTTCAGGTCGGCGCCGGCCGCTTCGAAGGTTGCGTCAAGATTGCCTAAATCGAAAGGCTCCCAAAGAGTCCCCTTCCCGGAAAGATGTGATCCGCTCGAGCGGTCGTTGAATGTGAAGCTATAGGGCTTATGCGGGCTCACCGTACCAAGCGGGTCGCCGGTAACGTCGAAGATCATCGGCCGGCCGTTGAGTTGTCCTTTGCCCTCGATCCGCAAGGCCCCCGCAGCGCCGGCCCCATTGCCGTCTCGAGCGGATACCGTTCCGTCAAATTGCCTGTGTCGTAAGGCATCATTGAGAAACACACGGGCGTCCGGCACGGACAGTGAGTGAATGACCGGCAGGCCTTGAGGCGGATTGTGGTCTGGATTATCGAGCTGCCAGTTGGCATGGCCCGTGGAGTCGCAGAAAAAATGCAGCGTGGCGGCCTCCATGTCCAGCCTTTCAAGGATCAACGCGCCCGCGCGCCAAGGCGCACTGAACACCGCCGTCACCTTGCCGATCTCGGCGGCAGTGCCGGCGGGAGCCCATGGCGGGCTGCCTATGGTCACCCGCTCCGCCGTGAGCCGCGGGTGGACTGAGAATACGTTCAGCCGCAGCGGACCATCGACGCGGATCTCGCGGTGTGTCTGCGCGGCAAAAAATGCGACGAAGGGGCCCGACAGATATCCCGCGTCCAGTGCCGTGGCGAGCAGAAGCCCGATACCGATGACCGTGGCAAACCCCCACCCGGCCCATTTCAACCCGCGACGCAGCAATCCGCCCTTCATGCCGCATTAACGCACGAATCGGGAGCGTTGAGGCGACAGCACCCACACATGGTGGCATAATCGCACCGAAACGTTGATTCCGCGCAAACGCGGGCAAAAACCATGGCGAACCACAGGGGAAGGTTAACGACTATGAAGAAGACTCGTACATCGGTTGCTGCTGCAGCGATCGTTGCAGTTGCAGGCCTTGGGCTTATGGGCTCAAGCAGCGCCACAACAAACCTTGCCGCCAAAGTTCCCGCCGAGGTGGTGTTGCCGGTCACGGTCGATGACTTTCGTCTTTCCGACCAAAATTTGCATTCGCATGCATTGCGCCAGCTCGGGGACGCCAGTGCGGTAGTGCTGGTCACCCAGGCCAATAGCTGTCCCGTGAGCCGCAATACCAGTGCGGCGGTCAAAGCGCTGCAAGACGAATACGCCACCAAAGGCGTTGAGTTCTTCATGTTGAATTCCACGCCGACGGACAAGCGTGAGGCAATCATCGCCGAAGCGAAAGCCTATGGCTATAACCTGCCGATTTTGCTCGACACCAATCAGTTGGTTGGAGAACAGCTGGGCGTAACGCGCACGGCAGAAGCCATCGTCATCGATCCGAAGAATTGGAAAATTATCTATCGCGGTCCGATCGACGACAAAGTGACCTATGAGCGTCAGAAGAGCACGGCCGAGCATACTTGGGCCAAGGACGCGCTTGATGCGCAACTGGCCGGCAAGCCGGTCGCCGTTGCTCGGCAAGAGGCAGTCGGTTGCCTCGTGGATTTTCCGGAGCGTGCCAAACTAGCCACCAGCAAGGTCACCTTCGTGAAAGACATCGCTCCGATGTTCGAGGGCAAGTGCGTCTCATGCCACGAGCCCGGCGGCATTGGTCCCATGCCCTTCACGAAGTACGAAGAGATTGCCCCCTTTGCACCGATGATTCGGGAGATGATCCGCACGCAACGCATGCCGCCATGGCGCGCGGACCCGAGCATTGGTCATTTCCTCGGCGACCGCAGCCTATCAGCCACGCAAATCAAAACCTTGGTGCACTGGGTCGAAGCGGGTGCGCCGCGCGGCGCGGGTCCTGATCCCTTGGCTGCCAAGACCTTCACCGCGCCGGAATGGCCGCTCGGTAAACCGGACTTGGTGCTGGACATTCCCGCATACACCATACCGGCCAATGGCATCGTGGATTATCAGCGCCCCTACGTCGTGAATCCTCTTAAGGAAGGCAAGTGGCTGCGCGCTTCCACCATCAAAGTTGTGAATCGCCAGACGGTGCATCACATTCTCACCGGCTACTTGGCCGAGGTGCCCGCACCTGGCCAAGTGGCCAACGAGAGCAAGTGGGGAACTTCATTGGGCGGCTATGCGGTGGGCGCTGAATCCTTCGAAGAGCCGGCCAACACCGGCGCGTACATACCGCCCGGCGGGGCGATTGGCTTCCAGGTCCACTACACACCATACGGCCAGCAAGTGACCGAGCATTCGCAAATCGCGCTGTATTTCCATAAGGACAAGCCGAAGTACGTGATGCGCAACTCGGTCGTATTGAACGCGAACATCGTCATTCCCGCAAACACGGAAAGCACCGAGCTTCAAGCGTACATCGATGTTCCCAAGGACATGATGCTCTACGGTGCGTTCCCGCACGCCCATTATCGCGGCGCATCCTCCCAGTTCTGGTTGGTAGAGCCGGACGGCAAGAAAACGTTGCTGGTATCCCTGCCCCACTACGACTTCAACTGGCAGCGCGAATATAACTTCGTGCAGCCGGTCAAGGTTCTTGCCGGATCGAAGCTGCTGGCCGTCTACACCTATGACAACTCCGTGAGGAATCCGGCCAATCCGGATCACAATCGCGTGGTGCCTTGGGGTGATCAGTCCTTTGACGAGATGCTCTACACCGCCTTCCACTACGAATGGATCGGCGAGACCTCGGATAAGATGGACCAATACAAAGCCTACGATAAGCAGATGAATGACAACCGCCTGTTCGGCATGCTGGACACGAAGATGAACGGCAAGTTGGATCCTTCCGAAATGACCGGCCCCATCGGTAAAGAATTTGCGGCGAGCTTCGCTAAAATCGATACCGACCATGACGGCTTCATCGAGCCGAACGAATTGGCGGCGGCTCAGGCGGCCGCGCAAAAGCGGCGTCAGCAGGCGCCCGCAACACCGGCGGCCGGAGAAAAAACCGGAGGCGGTCAGTAACTTTCTCGTGGCGGCCCAGTGCATTCCTTTGACTCGCTGAAGGGATTCACTCGGGCTGCCTCAGTCGCTTATCTTCTGTCGTTGGCAGTATGCGCATGTGCTGCGCGTGCCGAAGGTCTTGGCCGCGTGAATGTCGGCACGCCGTCCCCGCCCTTCAGCGCAAAGGGCGCGGATGGAAAACTTCACCGCTTGCGTGATTACGCGGGCAAGATTGTCGTCCTGGAATGGACCAGCCCGGTATGTCCCTTCACGGCGGTGAAATACAAGAACGGTGCCATGCAAGCCTTGCAACGCTACGCGGCCACGCATGACATCGTGTGGCTTTCGATCGACACCGCCGCGCCTGATAAAGCCGGTTACCTAAGCGCCGTTGCCGCCCGTACTCGCATAGCTCAGACTGGAGCGATGGTGACGGCATTCCTCTTCGACCCCGACGGCAGCATCGCGCGCAGCTACGGCGCCAAAACGACGCCGAGTTTTTTCGTCGTCGATCGCGACGGCAAGCTTGCCTACGAAGGCGCCATGGACGATCAGGTTTTCGCAGACCAGGATGCCGGACGCCAATACATGAAGTCTGCGCTGACTGACCTGCTGGCGGGCCGTCGCGTCGCGGACCCGGAAACACAGCCCCAAGGCTGCGCGATAGAATACTGAGTCATGAGACCGGCCGGAAAAGACGCAGCAACTGCGCGGCGCATGGACGCCGGGGTAAAATCGCGACGCGAACAATTGCTCGATCAAGCCGCCCGGGAATTGAATTCCAAGGGCATATCCATGACGTCCTTGACCGACGTGGCTGACAAGCTGGGTTTTTCCCGCGCTTCCCTCTACTACTACGTGGAGGATCGCGAGGACCTGATGTTTCAGGTTTACCTACGATCATCCGAGATTATGGCGCGCCGTTTGGGCGAAGCGGCGCGATCCGCCGACAGCGCCTTGGAGGTCGTCGGAAATTTCGTCTCCCTCACCTTGGATCCGGCGGAACCGGAACTCGCAGCCTTGAGCGAGATCGGACTTTTGGATCAAGCGGCGCGTGAAACCGTGCTCGGGGTGTTCGAGGCCGTCGTCGCACGGCTCGCGAGTCTGCTAGAGGCCGGGGCTAGAGCCGGCGACATCCGCCATTGCGATTTTGCCATCGTCGCGCGAACCACCATCAGCATTATTCATTCGATCCCGCTGAATTCTCCCTTGGCCGGCGCGCTGCGAGTCAGCCGGCACGACATCGTTGCCGCCGCGAAAGACGTGCTGGCTAACGGCTGGGCGGCAGATCGGGCCGCAGAAATGAATCCTGCACCCGTCGATTTCTCGCCGCTGCTCACCCCGCCTGGCGGGCTTTTCGACCGCGGTGCGCAGTTCGAGGCCAAGCGCGAGAAGATCCTCGCGGCGGCCTCGCAGCTCTTTAACCGGCGGGGCGTCGATACGACCTCCTTGGACGACATTGCTTCCGCCGTGGGGGCAACCAAACGGACCCTCTATCACTATGTGGGCGACAAACAGACGATTCTTTCGGCCTGCTACGCGCGTACCCACCGAATATTTTCATTTATACGAGAGCAAGCGGCGGCGCAAGGCGGCACCGCCGCGGACACGCTGATCGCCGTGCTGCGCGCGAATTCGATATCGCATCAGCGAGACGATATCGAGCCTCTGCGCTCCTCCACCGGTTACGACTCATTGAGCGAGGAGGAAAAGATTCTAGCCACCGAGCGCGGCAGAGAGCTGGTTCAGGCCTACCGTGCGCTTTGCCGGGAGGCACACAAGGAACGCTCCATGCGGGATGTGAATCGCGACTGCCTGTTGCTGTTCCTGCGCGGCGCCGGCAGCTGGCTGGCAAAGGGCCTAGTGCGCGGTGATGACACGCGCAAAGCGCAGATCGCGGCGGAAATTACCGATCTTCTGCGGCTGGGCTTAAATCCGCTTTAAGGAGCCTGTTCCTAATTCGCGCTGATGACGATCAATTCGACGCCGGGCGGCGGAAGCGATGCTTGCAAATGCACGCTGGGTCCCACTTGTACGCTGTGATCGACCAGCGTTAAATTCGAGCGCTCATCGATCCGATAGCGGTTTACCTGGTACTTGCCGGATGAAGGCAGATTGATGGCGGCATCATAGCCCGCGTTGTCGTGATACTGCAGAGTGCGCCGTTCCGGAAGGCTGGTGTCCCAGTTGCCGCGCGCTTGCAGGTATTTTGACGCGATCTCAAAATTGCTGATCAATATTTGCACCAGCCGCCGATCCGCGGAGCGTCCAGCCGCCACGGCAAACCCTGCGTCGTCCCCACCCGCGGTTTTTATCAGTATCGGCGTGCTCTTCAAGGAGCCGAATGCACTGAGCGCATGGGCCACTTCGTCCGGCATTGCGCGTGCGTCCGCCGTTTGCGCATCGATGGGCCCGCCGAGCATGTAAATGAGCGCGCTGACCGTAAAAGAAGCACGGGCGGCCTTGGACATGTCCTCGTCGGCGGGATCTGCATTCCAATCCTCCAAGATGTTTTTGGTCGAGCCGGACGCGTGCGCATCGAGCACGCGTCGAAGCTGCCGCGCAATCGAGACGAACACGTAAGGGTCGTTCGAATCCACGGCAATAAAATGCCAGGAAAAGAAATCGAGCGGCAGGTGATTGGCGCGCACGACATCGATGAAATTTTCCCGGTAGGCGCCGGCCAGCAATGGTTTCGCGAGTGCCGGGCCGCCGATGAGGACCGAATCATCCGCGGACTGCAGGGCGCGCGCCATTTTGTCGTACAGCGCGTAATAATCGACCGCTGCGCCGCTCCACGTGCGCTTCGAGTCCGGCTCATTCCAGATCTCCCAATAACGCACGGCAAACTTGAAGCCCTTCGCCCACCCTTTGTTGTAATGCAGCGCCATGTGGCGGGCAATTTGCGCGTACTTATCAAAGTCTGCCGGCGAGTCAGCGGCCGAAGGCGGCCCTGCCAGGCGCAGCAAGGGTTCGGCGCCCGTGCTCTTGATCGCACTCATGACCCGATCGCTCGGCCCGAAATTATAGCTTTTCGGATTGTCGGTATCGGCGCCCATGTCCGGAAAAATGGCATCCGCGCCGGGCCCGAGCGCAGCATCCACGCGCACCAGGTCTATTCGCGCAGCCTTGTAGAAGGCCGTTCCACCAGCACCAGCGGCCGCTTGGACACCGCTGAAGGGGCGCAGGGTGCCTACCGTGACCGTGGCATCGATGCTGATTTTACGTAAGCTTGGCTCGTCATCCGCGCGGGCGGGGCCAATCGTCGCGGTAATGAAAATCGCCGCGGTGGCGAGAGAAAATGCGCGCGTAGACATCCTTACACGTCAATCGCCGACCTGAGGCACGAGCGCCAACACCCGCAAGGGACTGCCTGATCCGTTCACTATTTTGAGCGGAGGTGCGATGACCACGGCACCCGTCGGAGGCAGCTGGTCCAAATTCGTGAGGCTCGCCAAGCCAAATCGATTGGCGCCGTGCATGATGGTATGACAGGGAAACATCGGATTGAACGTAGCGGCCTGGCCTGCGTCGGTTCCCACGGTCTCTACCCCGACTCCCAGAATATCGCGCTCGCGCGCAAGAAAGGGCACGCACTCAGGGTGAAAGCCCGGGGTGTGGGGGCCGTCCGCCCCGATATTAAGGAACGACTCTCCGGGGCGTTTGGACCAATCGGTGCGAATCAGCACCCATGCACGACTGGGAATACGGCCATGCCGCTTCTCCCAGTCCTCCACAATTCCCTGGGTGAGCAGAAAATCAGCGCTGCCCCGGACCTGCGCGGAGACATCAATGACGCAGGCAGGACCGATGAAGCGTTCGACGGGAATATTATGCGTGGCGTTGTCGGGATAGTCCTTGCCGGTGACCCAATGTATCGGCGCGTCGAAATGCGTCCCGGTGTGCTCACCGCAACTGATGTTGTTCCAATACCAAGCCGGCCCGCGTGCGTCATAGCGCGAGATCTCCTCCAGCGCAAACGGCTTCGAGGGTGCGAACTGTTCGGGTAAGCGGATGGTCTGCGTGGCGGCCTCGAGTGGCACCGTCAGATCGACGACGCGGATGCCGCCGCGGACAATACCTTCGACGAGCGTGGATAGAATCTGTGCATCGGTGCCCATTTTTAGTTCTCGTGGTTGCGCAAGTTAGGAGCCTGTCAAACAGCCTCCTTTCAGTAGTTAATCGAAGGATTATCGCCCGGATAGATCACGCCCACGATATCAAATCCGCCAGGCGTTGTGCATTGCACTGAATGAACTTGCTTACGCGGCAAGAACAGCACATCGCCCGCAGTAACGCGAGTCTTGGTGTTCTGCGTCCATACCACCCCTTCGCCATTGAGAAATATCAATGCCTCTTCGTACAAATGCCGATGCGGCTCCGCTTTGGACAGGGGAATATTGCCGATGAATTGCGTCACGACCGTCGAGCCGTGT
>DASWUU010000292.1:0-8412 GCA_036401515.1 Steroidobacteraceae bacterium | reverse complement strand
GCGGTTGGAGTTTGAGGAGGCCGCGCAGCTGCGAGACCAACTCGCGAAGCTTAAAGTGATTCAGGCGCAACAGATTGTCACGGCAGGGGCTGACCACGATGCTGACGTGATTGCCATCGCCGCCGCCAACGGCGAGTTCTGCGTCGCGTTAATGTTTGTGCGGGTAGGCCGAAGCCTCGGCAGTACCACGTTTTTCCCGAAAGCGCCTTTGGCCGAGTTACCTGAAGTGCTGGCCGCATTTGTGATGCAATATTATTTGGAGCGCGAAGCGCCCGCCGAAATCATCGTGGAACAGGATTTCGACGAAATGCAGTTGCTGGAATCGACCCTCACGGATCGCCTGTCCCACAAGGTGCGGATTTGCTCGTCAGTTCGCGGAATTCGCGCGCGCTGGCTGGAGATGATGCACAACAACGCTGAGCAGGCGCTCAATATGCGCCGCCTAGCCCGAGCGGGCATTGAATCAAGCCTGGAGGACTTGCGCGAGGTATTCGATCTCGAAGAAGCTCCGCATCGCCTCGAATGCTTCGACATCAGCCACACAGGCGGCACTGATACCGTGGCTTCCTGCGTGGTCTTCGGCGAAGAGGGGCCGCTAAAAAGCGACTACCGGCGCTTCAACATCAGCGGCATCCAGCCGGGCGATGATTATGCGGCCATGTATCAGGCCTTGACGCGCCGTTACAAACGCATTCGCGACGGTGAGATCGTAAAACCGGATATTTTGTTGATCGACGGTGGTAAGGGCCAGTTGGCGGAAGCGGCTAAGGTACTCGCCGAACTGAGTGTCGAGGGAATTGCTTTAATCGGCGTGGCAAAGGGCGTCGATCGGCGGGCCGGTCAGGAACAACTGTTCTTGTTGGGTCAGGATACCCCCACTATACTGCCACCGGATTCGCGTGCATTGCATCTGATTCAGCGCGTGCGCGACGAAGCGCACCGGTTCGCCATCGCAGGACATCGCCGGAAGCGGGCCAAACGACATAACCAGTCGATACTTGAAACCATTCCGGGATTGGGGCCCGTCAAACGGCGCGAACTGCTGAAACAGTTCGGCGGCCTACAAGGAATTCTCCGTGCAGGCATCGATGATTTTATTCAAATCCGCGGTCTCGGGCGGGAGCTTGCCGAGGTAATTTATGAACACCTCCATCCCGGTCGTTAGACCTAAGTCTCATTGGAATCTGCCGAACACGCTAACGTGGCTGCGAATTCTGATGATTCCGGGAGTGGTCATTCTCTTTTACCTGCCCTTCTGGTGGGCACATCCGGCTGCGGGCGTTGGCTTTGCATTGGCGGGAATCACCGACAGCCTCGATGGGTATTTCGCCCGAAAGCTCGGGTTGACCTCACGGCTGGGCGCCTTTCTCGATCCGGTCGCGGACAAGTTGATCGTCGCTGCTGCGCTGGTGCTGATTGTCAGCGCAGACCCACGCTGGTTTATCGTGATCATGGCGACAGTCATAATTGGCCGCGAGATTGCAGTATCGGCCCTGCGCGAATGGATGGCCGAGATCGGCGCCCGCGGGCGCATCAAAGTCTCGATGCTGGGCAAGTACAAAACGATCATGCAAATCTTCGGCCTCTCGATGATGTTGTTTCACCACGATTTGTTCACCGTACCGATCTATCGGCTTGGACTGGTGCTGACTGCCATTGCGGCGGTGCTGACCTTATGGTCGATGATTTCCTACTTAAGGCTGGCATGGCCTGAGCTGCGGGATAGCTCGAACCTGTAGGCTGCGTTGAGCGGCTTTGGCACGCGGCGCCAATTCAATCGAAATTGTCGGCCAGTTCAAGGCTTTAGCCGTATTTTTCGCCGGCTTCGTCTTGACTCCCGGCGACACGGCCCTACAATTGCGCCCTGTTTAGGCGCGTTTGCACGCCGCGGGAATAGCTCAGTTGGTAGAGCGCAACCTTGCCAAGGTTGAGGTCGCGAGTTCGAGCCTCGTTTCCCGCTCCATAATTTTCTTAGCGCGCATAAACGGTTAGGCAGTCGGTCTTGGGACTACGCCTCTATCACCGTGATGTGCTGGCGGCGCTCGTTATTCGCCTGGACCAGTTCGGCAATGCCTTTGTCAAAGGTAGCGAGTTTACCTTTGTGGTGTTGAGCCAGGGATAAGAGATACGCATCCGTCACTTGCCGGTGGCCTACAAACGCGGCGCTCGTAAAAGTCTTGGCGTCCGTCGGTGCAACCGTGTCGGGCCAAAAATGATGACTGGGTACCTCCACGATCTTTTTGAGCACTTCCAGCGCCTCACGGGGAGTGACTGCGTCGGCGATGATCTTCGCATTAGATGAAATGCGAATAAATGCAATTTGGGTCAACGGACACGTCGCCCATGCCGCGCGTCCAGTGCCATGGAACCACGTATGCGCGTTGGCATGGTGCACGTGGTGCGGCCATGCCAAAGAAATCAGCACATTGGCATCCAGCAAGTAGACGCTCACACTTCGTCCTCATCCCGGCGGACATCGTCCGGCGTCAGTGGTGCCGCACCTTTCGCAACCTGAAAGACAGGGAAGCCTTGCCGCGTGCCGATCTTACTCCGTGCTTCAAGACCGCGCCGCGCGAGCTCCGATATCACTTCGCCAATGCTTTTGGATTTCGCGGCAGCGATCTGGCGAGCAGCGCTCATGATGTCCGGATCTAGACGAAGTGTAGTACGCATCGAGTCACGCTCCTTCCGCAATATCTTGCGACGACATCATAGCATCACGGCATCAACGCATCAAATGAGCGACATTGACATCCACGGAATCTCAACAATGATCGAAGTGATTCGACCCCACCTGGGGGCCGCCAGAATTCGCCGTTCAACCCGCGCACCGATCGGCACGCTATCGCGTGAGTTGCACTTACATGCTAATGTTGCGCGCACCGATCGGCGCCATGGGGCGTTGATAGTGAGGGAAAACAAACAGTTGGCCCGAATTGCTCCCAACCTGACCAAGGTTGCGGTTGCGACTTAGAGCCGTGTTTCCCGCAACAATACCGCCTTGTTTGCGCGCTTCCGATCGGTAGCGCGCGTCAGCGGATTTATTTTCGGGGCTAAGTGGCAGAGTGGTCATGCAGCGGCCTGCAAAGCCGTGTACGCCGGTTCGATTCCGACCTTAGCCTCCATTCAATCTGCGCGAGAGGGGCAGCGCCAACCAGGGCGCCCGGCGGCACCTCGCAGCTCGACGCGCCGAACGATGCCCATGCACAACCTGTGAACCATCGCCTCGCGTGATGCTCCAAACCGTAAGTTCGGGCCAGAGCAGTTGCCGAATAACAGTATCAGGCGCTTCAGCCCCGCTGGCGGTCAAGAACTGAATCCTATGGCTTTGTTAAGATTTCAATGCGATGGCAGGAACGAGTAGAATTCTGAGGAATGTCTGAGGACGTATCGAATTTGGCGACTTTGCGCCCTGCAAATCAGGCTGAACCCCCGGATTTGCGCCGGATCGGCGCACATCCCGATCAATGGTATCCGTTGTCATGGTCGCATGAACTCAAAGTCGGTAAGACTCTGGCGCGCAGTTTCGCAGGCGATCCCATTGTGCTCTACCGGGGCAATAGTGGGCGGGTGTTCGCGCTTGAAGATCGCTGCGCACATCGTCAGGTGCCGTTGCACTTAGGCGTGGTGAGCGGCGATGAACTCAAATGCCACTATCATGGATGGGTTTATAACTGCACCGGCAAGTGTGTGAACGTGCCCTACATGGGCCAGGAACGGCTGCCTGCCAGCGTCAAGAGCTATCCGGCGCGCGAAATCGACGGTTTGATATTTGTGTTTCCCGGAGACACGGCACTGGCCGAAGGGCGGGCGCCCGCCACCCTTGGCTCCTCACAGCGCAAGGACTACAAGACGCGGCGGCTCAATCGCGAAGTCGCTTGCCACTACACCTTCATGCACGAAAACCTTTTCGACATGAACCACCAGTTCATGCACCGAAAGCAAATGGGCTCGATCAGAGCTCGCTGCCTTGGCCGTAACCACGGTGAGAATTGGGCCGAAGTTGAATATAGCTTTAGCCGTACGGAGGGTAATCCATCGGTTGGCGAGCAGGTGATCGTGGACTTAATGCGCAAGCGCGGTGTAGCGAAGGAGGGGTTCTGCGATCACATGCGTATTCGCACAGATTATCCAACGCAGAGTCTCAAGGTCTGGATCGGCCGGGACATCAAACAATCGGACGATCCGGTACTTGATGTATGGCTGGGTTACACGCCGCTGGATGCGCAGCAACGCACCAACCGCACATACGGCTACCTTTCGGTCAAGAAACCGAGCTTTCCCGGAATCATTCATGCGGTGTGGCCGTTCGTGACTTGGTTTACGGAAAACATTTTTAGAGAAGACAAGGACATCGTGGAGCACGAACAGCGCGCCCATGACGCACAAGGCGCCGATTGGAACAATGAGTTGTTCCCCCCGATCAGGGATCTACGGGGTGTTTTGGCTCGATGCGGCTTGCCGATGAAGTAGCGGTCTGTGCCGGGACTTCGCTAAGTGATCTAGTCCTACACCAAGATTCATATTTCATTTTGATGACGGCGTTTGATGTGGCATAAAATATGGCGCAACGCGAGCCCTTGATCCGATGCCCTTATGCTAAACCCGCAGCCCTTGCCGTATCCCGTTGCTTCGGAACACCTGCCGTGGGACGCACGGTTGGCGCGCCGCTTGGTGGCTCCTTTAGTCGCCACCTGGGTATCGCCCAACCATTTGACGAGTCTGCGCCTGGTTGTAGGGCTGGCAGCGGCAGGCGCTCTGATACCGGGAAGCTACGCTTGGTCCAACATAGCCTCCTTGCTCCTGGTCGTTTCGAATTTTCTCGACCACACTGACGGTGAACTGGCGCGCATGAGCGGCAAGACCAGTCGAATCGGACACCTTTATGATTTAGCCAGCGATGCAGTCGTGACCATCTTGCTGTTTATCGCCATCGGTGTCGGCATCGCCGCGAAATCCACCATGCATATGCCTGTTTCATCGGTGGGTCTGGGCTTCGTCGCCGGGGCCGCCATCGCCTTAATATTCTATCTGCGTATGCGTATCGAGGAAATGCACGGCAAAACCGCCACGCGTCAAGCCTCGCTCGGCGGCTTTGAAACGGAAGATGTGCTATATCTTTTCCCGCTGGCAACGCTCAGCAACTCGCTGGCGCCGATATTGCTCGTGGCTGCCATCAGCGCTCCCTTGTACGCCGTTTGGGTGATCGTAGATTATCGACGGATGCGGCGCCGAGATCGGCGTCTGACTGCCGGAATTGCCGGATAGGCGTGGCGGCAACCGGAACGGGAGGCAGCCCGGCCCTTAAGTCGCGATTGAAATCCCTCGACCCGCAAGCCCTGCGCATCGAGTATGTCGCTCAGGGCTCGTTCCTGTATATCGAAAATTTCCTGCCCGCCGAGATCATCGCCCAATTGATTGCTGCGGCTGCCGCTCTTGGTGCATCGGTCAATCGCAATTATTTACCAGGACACAAGCAGGGCGGCAGCGTCAGCCGCCATACCATCGACAAACTGGCGCCGCTGATTGCCGATCTTTATCGCGCCGAGCCGCTGATCGATTGGCTGGAGCAATTGACAGGGGAGCGCTTGCACCTCTCCCCGCCTGAAGATCCCCACGCCTACGCACTTTATTTTTATACGCGCCCCGGGGACCATATCGGGTGGCACTACGATACCTCGTACTACGCGGGGCGCCGCTACACGTTATTATTGGGAGTAGTCGATGACTCGTCGTGCCGTCTTGACTACGAGTTGCATACCCGAACTCGCGGGGCTTCGGTCATTGGCGGCTCCATTAAAATTCCCCCCGGGGGCTTGGTGGTTTTCAACGGCGATGCGCTGCGCCATCGCATCACGCCGTCGCGGGATGGCGAGACCCGTATCTCTTTGACTTTCGAGTATGTGACGGATCCGCGCATGCAGCCCTGGTGGCGGCTTATTTCGAATATGAAAGATGCCTTTGCCTATTTCGGTTTTCGCCAGGTGTTTCGTCGCATGGGTGGCCGAGCCCAATGACCAAGTCGGCGCGATGGCTGGTGAGCATCGGCGTTGTGTTGTTCGTGGCCTTGCTGGCCTCCCAGGACCTCCCGGCGATCCTGGCGATCCTGGCGCATGCACGCTGGGGTTTGGTCATTGTCGCCCTGTTCCATTTCGGGCCCCTGGCACTCGATGCGCTCGCCATCCGCGTGCTTATGAAGCCTGGGTCGATCCGCCGCCCGTACCGCGATACGTTGACTGCACGCTGGCTAGGGGAATCTGCCAATAGCCTGTTGCCGGGCGGACAAATCGGCGGCCCAGTCATCATGACTCGACATTTGGGCCACTGTGGCATGCGCATGGAAGAGGCCGCCGCTGCAATCACGGTCAGCACAACGTTGCAGACCTTTGCGCAAATTCTGTTCGCGCTGACCGGGGCGGCGTTGCTTGCCGCACAGGCAAGCCGCTGGTCGCTCAGTGTGGATGGCACAGTCCTACTTGCCAGTGCTTTTCTTGCCGTGCAGGTCGGCGGGTTCTATCTCATTCAGCGGCGCGGCCTGTTCAGCAAGCTCATGCGTGCCGTGAAGCGTCTGTCCGGGAAACGCGACTGGTCGCATTGGATCAATAAAGCGCAGGCCCTCGATGTCGCAGTGGAAGCGGCATATCGGCGTAACGGCGCCGTAACGGCGAGCTTTTTTCTGAGCTTGGTCGGCTGGGTGTTTGGGACCGGCGAGGTGTACCTCATCCTGTATTTTCTCGGTATGCCGCACAGCTGGCGCGATGCCTTGCTGCTTGAAAGCCTTGGTCAGGCAATTCGCGGCGCCGGCTTCGCCATTCCGGGTGCGCTGGGCGTTCAGGAGGGTGGCTATTTGCTGCTTGCGCCGCTGGCCGGTCTGGGGCCTGACGCCGCACTTGCCTTGTCGCTGGCAAAACGCGCGCGAGAGCTGCTATTGGGCGTGCCCGGCATCGTGTACTTGCAATGGGCTGCGCACGGCCGCGCGGCCATCGCCGATGCCGCCCCGCCTTGAGTTACTATCCCAGCGCCGGAATTTGAAGGATTTTGATGCGCGCAATTATTTTGGCGGCCGGAAAAGGCGTCCGCCTGCAGTTACCCGAGGATGGTCAAGTGCCAAAATGCTTGCTGCGCTTTGATGGAAAGACGCTGCTCGAGCGGCATTTGCGCATGCTCAAGAGCGCCGGCGTCGGCGAGGTAGTACTGGCATTGGGATTTCGCCACGAATTGGTTGAAGCGGAACTCGACCGTTTGGACTGGGCGCCGCGCCCCGAGATCATGCTCAACATGAACTTTGAACTCGGTAGCGTTCTGACAGTGCACACCGTCGCGGACGCCTTGACTCGCGGCGGCGAAGTTTTGCTGATGGACGCGGACGTGCTCTACGACGACCGGATCTTGCAGGCGCTGGTCGCGGGAAATCGACCACTCAATCGCCTGCTCCTCGATCGGGATTTCGAAGCCGGCGAGGAGCCAGTTAAGCTGTGCGTGCGGCGTGGGGTTCCTGTCGAGCTGCGAAAGCAGTTGGCAGCCGGTCTGGAATTCGACACTGTGGGTGAATCGGTCGGATTTTTCCGCTTTGACGAAACCGGGGCGCGGCGCCTCGCGGTCTTGGTTGCGGGGTATGTCGATAGCGGCCGCGCCCAGCTGCCGCATGAAGAAGCGGTGCGCGATTTAATCATAGAAGGAAGCCTGATGCTCGAGGTAGCGGACGTTACCGGATCGCCATGGATTGAAATCGATTTTCCGGCCGACGTGGTACGCGCGGCACGCGAGGTGCTGCCGCAACTTCAGCCCATGTCAGGAGGCCGTTAAATGCGGCGCGCCGATATCGATCGCCTAGTCGAATCGTTCGCGCGATTGCCGACGTGAAAATTCTGCTGAACGCGGCCCTTGCTGCTTGCATGCTGCTGCCGGCGCCCGGCTGGACGGACAACCCGCCCACCGATACCCCAATACCTCTGCCGCCGGCTCCGCCTCCATCGCCCCTGCCAGCCGCGCCGATTGCCGAGAAACCGGCCTGGACCAAGTGGTTTAATCCTGCCTCGGCACCATTTATACCGGTGCCTCTAATCGCGACTGACCCCAACAGCGGACTGACCGTGGGGTTGATTCCGACCTGGTTGACTACCGATGAGAATCACGACATCAGCAAGATCATTGCTCCCGATATCCAATACAACCCCAACTTCGGTTTGGGCGTGCACGGGCGCATCTTTGCTTATTCCTCCGCCGACGCACAATGGTCCCTGATAGGGGGCCTCAAAGAAAGAGTCGAGCGCGAATTCGATGGCGAGTATGAAATCGGCCGGGCACGGGAGGGCCGGTGGTCCGTCAGTTACAGTTTGATCTATGACCGAAATGGCTCAACCCGATTTTACGGTATCGGTAATCTGACGCGGCGGAGCGCACAAACGAATT
>DASWUU010000291.1:0-22409 GCA_036401515.1 Steroidobacteraceae bacterium | reverse complement strand
GCCCGGCTGTCCGCCCATCGATACGGTGGTGGTGTTTTGGACAGCGCAGGGCGTGCGCCACCGCTTCAAGATTTTCAAACCGGCGCGGCAAGTGACCGAGGAGGATTTGCCCTACGGCTGGCTGCTGCGCGCACTGGCCGCGCCGGAGGGAATCGACGAGGATTGCTGTTGACCGGCAGCAGGCGCCGGACGGCGGCCAGGGGGATGGCGCGATGACGACGCATACGTTGAAGACTGCGCTTCAGACGCTGGGGCATACCCGTGCGCTCAAGGAAGGCACGGTCAGGCCGCAGGGATACGGGTTCGAGTTCGAAGAGGTGCCGGCCATCATCCAGGCGTTCCGACGCATGGTGCGCGGCTTGGAATTCGATGTGAGCGAGATGGCGCTCACGACCTACGTGGCCGCCCGGGCGTATCACAAACGCTTCACCGCGCTGCCGATCTTCCTGGTGCGCGGGTTTCATCACGGCGCGATCGTTTACAACACCAAGCTCGGCATCGGCGGCCCGAAGGATCTCGAGGGCCGCAAGGTGGGGGTCAACCGCGGATATACGGTGACCACCGGCGTGTGGGTGCGCAGCATCCTTCAGCACGAGCACGGCGTCGACCTCAACAAGATCACTTGGGTTCTGTCGGGAGATGAACACGTGGCGGAGTTTCAGCCGCCATCCAATGTCGTGACCCTCGAGAAGGGCAAGACGCTGGAGGGCTCGGTGGCCGCCGGCGAACTCGCCGCCGCCATCGGCGTGCAGGTGGAGCATCCGGACGTCGCGCCCCTGATTCCCGACGCAGAGCGGGTGGGATTCGAGTCGCTGGCGCGGACGGGCCACTATCCGATCAATCATGTGTTGGTGGTGAAGGATGCGGTGCTGGAAGCCCATCCGGATCTCGCCGCGCGGTTATTCGAGGCTTTCGCCGCCGCGAAGCGGCCTTATCTTGCGCGCCTGCGCAAAGACGAGATCGCTGCGCCGTCCAAAGCCGATCGCATGTACCGGCGCGTGCTCGAGATTACGGGGACCGATCCTTTGCCCTACGGCATCGAGCCCAATCGGGCGATGCTTGAAGCGCTGCTCCGCTATGCCCAGGAGCAGGGAATCATTTCCCGTCCAGTGGCGGTGGAAGAGCTGTTCGCGCCGGGCAGCGGAGGATTGCGTGAAGCCTGAATCGTCCGCGGTCACCGTTCCCGCCCTCCAACAAATGAAGGCCGACGGCCGAAAGATCGTCGGCGTCGTCGCGTGGGATTATCAGATCGCACAGGTCGTGGACCGCGCCGGGGTGGACATCGTGTCGGTCGGCGATACCGTCGGCGTGAATCTGTGGGGTCATGCCAGTCCGTTGGAAGTCAGCATGGCGGAGATGGTCATCGTCTGCAAAGCGGTGCGGCGCGGCGTGAAGCGCGCGCTGCTCAGCTGCGACTTTCCCTTCGGACCGCTTCAGCAGGGGCCGGCCTCGGCCGTGCGTGCCGCGATTCGGCTGGTCAAGGAGGCGGGGGCCGACATGATCAAGCTGGACGGCGCCGCCGATTTTCCCGAGAGCGTCGAGGCCCTGGTGCGCGCAGGAATTCCGGTGTTCGCCCAGTTCGGCATCACTCCGCAGACGGCCCTTCGCTACGGGATCGCGTATGGCGCTGCTTCCGCGCCCGGAGCGCAGGTGCCCCCGGAGATGACGACGCGCCTGCTCGAGGAGGCCAAGCGGCTGGAGAGCGCGGGCGCATCGTTGCTCGATTTCACCAACTCGGGTCCGGTTGCGGGCGCGGCGGTCGCGACAGCGGTCGCGATCCCGGTGATCGGCGGATTCGGTGGCGGCCCCTGGCTCGATGGCCGGATGCGGATGGCCCACGCAGCGATCGGCTACGCGGCAAGTTCGATCGATTCGCCGGTCGAGAGCTACGCCAATGTCGCTGCCATCGCGCTCGAGGCGATCCGCGCGTATGCCGCCGACGTCCGCGCCGCGCGCCAGATCAAAGGCGCCCCGGGCGTCAAGCCAGCGCGCTAAGCGGAGCCCGCCATGCCCATGGTTTCCATCGACGGGATTGCAACTCACTACGAAACGTTGGGCTCCGGGCCGCCGCTCCTGATGTTCTCGCCGGGCGGCTTCAATGCGACGCTCGACACATGGACCTCCCTCGGGGCCTATGCCCGGACCAAACCGCTCGAGCACCTGAGCCGGCGCTATACGTGCATTATTTTCGATCGGCGCGAAACGGGGCGTTCGGGCGGACGGGTCGAGCGCATCGATTGGAGTCACTATGTCGCCCAGGGCAAAGGCCTGCTCGATCATCTTCAGATCAAGCAAGCTCACCTGATGGGAGGCTGCATGGGATGCTCGCCGGTCCTGGCCTTCGCCGTGGCGCACCCTAAGACCGTGCTCAGCATGATCCTGTACTGGCCGGTGGGCGGGGCGAAGTATCGGCTGAGCAGCCACCAACGCTTCGCGGAGCATCTGGCCTTCGTGCATGAGCATGGGCTGGCCAAGGTCGTGGCGCTGGCCATCGAAACCGGCAAGCCCTTCGGCGCGGATCCGCGCGGCGGTCCGTGGGCCTCCGTCATCCGCAACGATTCGGCCTTCGCCGCGTCCTATGCCGCGCAGGACGTGGATCGATACAAGCTGATGGTGTCGGGCATGGGGCGCGGCCTCTTCGATCGCGATACCGCGCCGGGAGCGGAGCCCGAGGACTTGCTGCGGCTCAACATCCCAGCGCTCATCATCCCCGGGCACGACGCTTCGCATGCCACCTCCGCCGCGCGCTATATCGAGGAGTGCCTGCCCCAGAGCGACTATTGGGACATGGGCACGGCCGATCAAACCGAGGAAACGACCAGCGCCCGCCTGCTGAAATTCCTCGCCGCCGTCTCAGGGACTCACCGGCCCGACGACCAAGGGAGCGCCGCGCCATGATCATCGACGCGCATTGCCATTACACCACCGAGCCTGCCGCGCTTCACCAGTTTCGCGACCGGCAGCTGGCTGGAGTGGCGGATGCCGCGCGCCGACCGGCCACGACCGATCTTGGAATCAGCGACGAGGCCCTGATCAAAAGCGTTGCCCCGCAGCTCAAGCTCCAAGCGGAGCGCGGCAGCACGCTCACCATCCTGTCCCCGCGCGCCGCCGGCATGGCGCACCACGTGGGCACGGAGGCCGTCAGCCGGCAATGGGCCGCCGTATCGAACGATCTCATTCACCGCCTCTGCACGCTGCTGCCGAATAATTTTGCCGGCGTCGGGCAGCTGCCGCAGTTTCCGGGCGTGTCGCCCAAGAATTGCATCGCGGAGCTCGAGCGTGTGGTGAACGAGCTGAACTTCGTGGGCGTCAACCTGAATCCGGATCCGTCCGGGGGCTACTGGACCGACCCGCCGTTGATCGACCGGTACTGGTACCCGATTTACGAGAAGCTATGCGAATTGGACGTGCCGGCGATGATCCACGTCTCGTCGTCCTGCAATCCCAACTTCCACCACACCGGTGCCCACTACATCAACGCCGATACCGCGGCATTCATGCAGCTCATTCAGGGCGATCTATTCCAGGACTTTCCGGCGCTGAAGCTCGTCATCCCGCATGGCGGCGGTGCGGTGCCGTATCACTGGGGGCGCTACCGCGGCTTGAGTCTCAGCATCAAGAAGAAGGCCATCGATCACTTGATGAGCAACGTGTTCTTCGATACCTGCGTCTATCATCTGCCCGGCATCGAACTGCTCACCAAGGTCGTGCCGATCGACAACATCCTGTTCGCCTCGGAAATGCTGGGAGCGGTGCCGGGCATCGATCCTGCGACCGGGTATCACTTCGACGATACCAAGCGCTACATCGACCAGGTCCAAGGGTTGAGCGAGGCAAGCCGGCACAAGATATTCGAAGGCAATGTGCGCCGGGTATACCCGCGGCTCGAGCGATTGCTGGCGCAACGCGGGGTCGCCGCATGAGCGCGCGAGGGGGGTGCCGCCGATTGACAGCACCGCCTCGGCTTGTTATGTTTGTTCTGCATATAGGAAAGAGATTCCATATAAAGGAACGCATACCAGGCGGCGGAGCTGGCGCACCGTGCGAGTCATGCAATCGACCGCGCGGGAGCGAGGAGGCAAATACCTTGTTTTACGGCGATTCCCCGTGGTGCGGCGATTTATGGCGTGGCGGCGATTTTGCTCCGCTACACGCTTGGGTGACCGGAGACGGCTATGGCCGCTGAAAAAGCGCCGGCCGCCCCGCCCGCGCACGCCCTCGAGGATCATGCCTTGGGACGGGAACTCACTCATGCGCACGCGCCCGGCGCCGAGTACGACCACGATCACGACGACTTCGATTCGCCCGGTCCCCTCGAAGCGAATCCGATCTGGATCCAGGATCATGTGTCGTTGACCAGCGTGGGAATCGACATCGGCTCGTCCGGCACGCAAGTGATTTTCTCGCAGGTGAATCTACGCAGGCTCGGTGAGGATCTGTCCAGCCACTATTTCGTGGTATCGCGCGAAACGCTATTCCAGTCGCCGGTCGTGCTCACGCCCTATCAGAACGAAGAGCGCATCGATCAGGGCGCGCTGGGCGCGATCATCGATGATGCCTACAACATGGCCGGGATCGCACCGGAGCAGGTCGACACCGGCGCGGTGATTCTCACCGGCGAGGCGCTGCGGCGCGAGAACGCCGAAGCGATCGCGGGAATCGTGGCCGAGCGCGCGGGGGATTTCGTCTGCGCCGCGGCGGGCCACCACATGGAAGCCATGCTCGCGGCATTCGGCTCCGGCGCGGCACGGGTGTCCGCCGATGCGGGCCAGCGGCTGCTCAACATCGACATCGGCGGAGGCACCACCAAGCTCGCCGTCATCGAGTCAGGAAGGGTGCTGGCCACGGCTGCGTTTCACGTCGGCGGCCGTTTGCAGGTCGTGGACGGCAAGCAGCGCATCGTGCGGCTCGATCCGGCCGGCCAGCGCCTCGCGGCCCGCGCCGGCTTCTCCTGGTCGGTGGGCGATGTGATCGATCCCGCCGCGCTCGATGTGCTGGCCGAATCCATGGCGACGGCCTGGGTGAGCGCGGTGCGCGACGCTAATCCGCCGGCGGACATCGAGGATCTATACTTGACCGACCGCTTGCCCGACGTCGGACCGATCGATGCAGTGATGTTCTCGGGCGGCGTCGCCGAATATATCTACGGGCGGGAGAGCCGAGATTTCGGCGATCTCGGACGGCGTCTCGGAGCGGCCTTGCGCCGCAAACTCGAGGCCGGAGAATTGCCGTGGCCGGCGCTGCCCGCCAAGGAATGCATCCGCGCCACGGCGCTCGGCGCCTCCGAATACTCCGTGCAGCTCACCGGCAACACGATCTACATCTCGAACCACGGCGCGTTGCTGCCGCGGCGCAATTTGCAGGTGCTCAAGCCGCCCTGCGAATTCCCGGCGCTGATCGATCCACAAAGCGTGGCCGAGGCGATCCAGCGGCACCTGAGGTTGTTCGATTTGGCCGCAGAGGACAAGGAGTTCGCTCTCGCCTTTCAGTGGGCGGGCGAACCTTCCTACGAGCGCATTGCCGCTTTCGGCCGCGGCATCGCGGCCGGCTTGGCACGCACCATCGCGCTCAAGCGGCCGGTGTACCTGATTCTCGACGCAGATCTGGCGCAGACGCTTGGCGGCGTGCTGCGCGAAGATCTGCGCATCGAGTCGGAGGTGCTGGTGATCGACGGCATCGTGCTCGTGGATTTCGATTACATCGATCTGGGCAAGATCCGGCTGCCCTCGCACACCGTGCCGGTCACCGTCAAATCGCTGGTATTCAAGGATAGCCTTGCGGCGCCGGGGCATCATGCCGGCCACGATCATCACCGCCACCATCACTTGGGGGGCAGTGGTCACTACCATCACTTGGGTGGCCACCACCACCATTTACGATCACCAGAACCGCAGCCGCCCAACGCGCCTGCGAACGGGAAAAATAAAGGATGACTGAGAATGACTGAAGTGACGAAGGAAGCAATCGTTTCGGAAGAAATGGCGAAGAAATTCGCGACGGAAAAGGAGTCTCCGTACACGAACTGGGTGCGCAGCGAAGGGCTGGAAATCATCAGCGCCCACTACATTCCCAATCTGCACACGGTCGACCTGAAACCCTGGGCGCGCCGCGGCGGCCGCGGCGTCTACATCAATCATGAGGCGTCGCGCACGTCCAACGATTGCTATGTGTGCGAAATCCCGCCCGGCGGCAAGCTCGCGCCGCAGCGCCAGCTGTTCGAGGAAATGATCTACGTGCTGGACGGGCGCGGCTCGACTGCGGTATGGAACGATTCCGGACAGAAGATCACGTTCGAATGGAACAAGGGATCGCTGTTCGCAATTCCAATCAATTGCTGGCATCAGCACTTCAACGGCCAAGGCTCGGCCTCGGCGCGATACGTCGCCGTCACCAACGGACCGTCCGTGCTCAACGTCTATGACGACGTGAACTTCGTCTTCAATACGAATTACGATTTCAAAAACCGCTTCGCCGGAGAACCCGACTACTTCGCCAACAAGGGCGAGCAGAAGGGCCTGCTGCTCGAAACGAATTTTGTGGCGGACGCGATCAATCTGCCCTTGATCAGCGCCAAGGAGCGCGGCGCCGGCGGCGGCCACATCCGGTTCAACATGGCGAAGGGTTCGATGAACAGCCACATTTCCCAGTTCCCGGTGGCGACATACAAAAAAGCGCACTGCCATGGGCCGGGCGCGCACGTGATCGTGATGAGCGGCGAGGGTTATACGCTGATGTGGCCGGAGGGCGAAGAACCGCGCCGCTACAACTGGCAGGAAGGAACCATGGTAGTTCCGCCCAATCTGTGGTTTCACCAGCATTTCAACATCGGCTCCTCGCCGGGACGCTACCTGGCCTTCAAGCATGAGGTGGTCTCGATCCGCAACGCGCAGGGCGTGCCGAAGGCCTGGATCAGCCGGCGCATCGGCGGCGATCAGATCGACTATGCCGATGAGAAACCGGTCATTCGCCAGCTCTTCCGCGAAGCCTTGGCGAAACACGGCATGACGCCGCGGATGGACGAGGCATACCAGGCTGAGCTGGCGGAGCTGCCGCCCCCGCGCCATGCCGCCTGAGCCCGTGGGCCGGCCGGCCGTCGGATTGCTGCAACTCCTCGGCACCTTCGTGCGCCTGGGAGCGGTGACGTTCGGCGGAAGCGTGCAGTCTTGGGTGCATCGCGAAGTGGTGGAGCGGCGCGGCTGGATCGACAACAAGGCGTTTCTCTCAGGGCTGACGGTGGCGCAGGTGCTGCCGGGCGCCAATCCAGTCAACATCGCGCTGTATGTCGGCCTCAAGCTGCGCGGCGGCCTCGGCGCCGTGGCCGCCGTGGTCGGCATGGTCGTGCCGGCGTTCTGCGTGATCCTGTGTCTCGGTTATTTCTATCGCGGCTACGGCCACCTGCCAGTGGTCCACTTCGTGCTCGCGGGCCTCGCTGCCTCAGGTGTCGGTGCCACGCTCACCATGGGCATCAAGGTGGCGCGGCGCCTGCCGCGTAATCTGGTGACGGCGCTGATTGCGGTCTCGGTGTTCGTCGTCGTCGGCGTGCTGCGCTGGCCCATGATTCCTGTGGTCGCGGTGGCCATTCCCACCAGCATCGCCGTGGCGTTCTTTGCGAACCGCAGGACGGCCGATGTCCTCTAACCGCCTGCTGGGCTTGATCTTGGTATTTTCACCTCTGTCGATCCTGTCGATCGGCGGGGGGCAGGCGACCATCCCGGAAATCCAGCACCAGACGGTGGTGGTGCACGGCTGGTTGACCAATGATGAGTTCGCCGATCTCTTTGCCATTGCACGCGCCGCGCCGGGACCGAGCACACTGATCGTCGCCCTAATCGGCTGGCAGGTTGCCGGCTTCTTGGGTGCGCTCGCGGCGACTTTCGCCATCTTCGTGCCCTCCTCCATCGTGATGTACGCGGCAAGTTCTTGGTGGCTGCGCAATGAAGAATCGACGCTGCGCAAGGCCATCGAGCAGGGGCTTGCACCGGTGGCTGTCGGGTTGATTTTCGCCGGGATGGTGATCGTGCTCCGGGCCGCCCATGCCGGCTTCCTTGCTCTGGCAACGACGGCCGCCGTCTGCTTCGTGCAGAGCACCACCAAGGTCAGCACCTACCGAATCGTGGGCGCCGTCGCCGGCACCTATTTGCTCCTGTTCGCCGTGCTTCACTACTTGGCTCGCGCCTGATCAAGGAAACACGTATGTCGAAGCCCGGCCGCTTGAACGGCATCATCCGCGCCCTCGAACTCGGTCAGCCCGCGTTCACCTTGTTTGCGCCCTGCGAAGTCGAATTCGCGGTCGAGCTGCAGCAATCGAACTATGACGGCGTGGTGTTCGAGGGTGAGCATCGCGGCTGGGACATCCGGGCTCTGCGCGACAGCCTGCAATACCTGCTCAATCGGCGGCAAATCGCCGATGCCGCCTCGATGTCTCCGCACATCACTCCGACGGCGCGGATCCCCGCCAATGGCGCGGAGAAGAATCAGTTCCTCGCCAAGCAGGCGCTCGATCTGGGCTGCTATGGCATCGTGTGGCCGCACATCAGCACCGTCGATGAGGCATATAACGCGGTGGCCGCCTGCCGCTATCAAAGGCTTGCGGAGAAGCCGTTCTACGAACCCGCCGGCATCCGCGGCGACGGGCCGATGCAGGCCGTGCGCTATTGGGGAATTTCCCAACAGGAATACTACGAGCGCGCCGACGTGTGGCCGCTCGCCCCGCAAGGCGAAATCCTGGCCGTGCTGCAAATCGAGGATACGGCGGGCATCCGCAACTTGCCCGACATGCTCGACAACGTTCCCGGCATCGGTGCGGTCCTGATCGGCGAGGGGGATCTGAGCCAGGAACTCGGCTACCCGCGGCAAACGGAACATAAGGCGGTGCTCGAGGCGATGGCCGAGATCGTGGCCATCTGCAAGCAGCGCAACGTCGTCGTCGGCCATCCGCATGTGACGGCGGCGAATGCCGAACGCGTCATGGCCGAGGGCTATCGCTACCTGATGTGCGCGGCGCCGCGCAGCTTCGCGGATCTGCGCGCGGCGCGCGGGCTTGCCGGGCGAACCTGATCTTTTTTTCGAAGGAGTAGACCCGTGGAAAAAGTGCTTGCCTCGGTGAAGGTCGGTGCCGGCAAACTGGAGCTGCGCGATTTTCCGGTGCCGGAGATCGACGAGGAGAGCGCGCTCCTCAAGATGGAAGTCGCGGGCATCTGCGGTACCGATGTGAAGATGTTCAAGCAGCCGCTGTCCGGGGGTCCGGTGATCATGGGGCATGAAAACATCGGCTACATCGCCAAGGCGGGCCGCAAGTTCATCGAACGCAAGGGCGTCAAGGAAGGCGACCTGGTGTTCATCGAGCACTATGTCCCTTGCTTCAAGTGCGAGTGGTGTCATTTGGGCGAGTACCGCCTGTGCGCCGCCACCGACTGGCGCGCCAATCCTGACAGCCGGCGTTATGGCTATACGACCTCGGACAATCCTCAGCACTTATGGGGCGGGTTTGCGCAGTACACCTACCTGCCCTGGAATGCGGTGGTCCACAAAGTGCCGGCCGGCGTTACGCCGGAGCTCGCGGGGATCGTGACGCCGTTGTCGAACGGCATCGAGTGGGCGCTGTTCGATTCGAAGGTGGGCTATGCATCCCGCGTGCTGATCCAGGGGCCCGGCCAGCAGGGCCTATCGCAGATCGTGGCCTGCAAACAGGCCGGCGCCGACTTGATCATCATCACCGGCACGAGTAAGGATGCAAAGCGCCTGGAGATCGCCAAGGTACTCGGCGCCGATTATGTGATCGATGTGCAGAAGGAAGATCCGATTGCGCGCATCGAGGAGATCACGGGCGGGGAGGGCGTCGACGTGGCGCTCGATTGCACCGCCGGCGCCGGCACGGCCGCGGTGCTACTCGGTATCGAGGCCCTGAAGCGCAAGGGCGGCACGCTGCTGGTCCAGGGAGAAATGACGGACTTCCCGAATTTCCCGATCGGCAAGCTCACGGTCAAATACATCACCATCAAGAGTGCCCGCGGCCACAGCTACCGCTCGTGTGAACTGGCTCTGCAGCAGCTCGCCTCGCACCGCTTTCCGCTGGAACGGGTGACGACCCATACGTTCGGCCTCAAAGAAGCCGAATATGCGATCAAGTCGGTGGGGAACGAAGGGGCGAAGGACGTCATACACGTGTCGTTGATGCCGTGGCGGTGAGCCCTCGGCGAGCCTGCGGGCGGTGACGCCATCCGTTCCCGTCATGGTGCTGACCGGCTTCCTGGGCGCCGGGAAGACGACGTTGCTCAACCGCATCCTGTCCGAGGAGGGCGGCCGGCGCTATGCCGTCATCGTCAACGAATTCGGCGAGATCGGCATCGACGGCGACTTGATCGTGCGCACCGAGGAAGAGTTGTTCGAGATGAGCAACGGTTGCATCTGCTGCTCGGTGCGCGGCGATTTGGTGCGCACCCTGCATCAGCTGTTGGCGAGGCCCGGCGCGTTCGATTGCATTGTGATCGAGACCACCGGCGTGGCGCACCCCGGCCCCGTGATTCAGACCTTCTACCTCGATCATGTGCTCAAGGCCCGAGTCGTTCTCGATTCGGTCACGACGGTGGTGGACGCCGCACATATCGCTCTGCGCCTCGCGGACACGCCCGCGGCCGCGGAACAGATCGTGTTTGCGGATCAGATCATCTTGAACAAGACCGAGCTGGTCGGCGCCGCGGAGCTCGAGGCTGTCGCGGCGCGCTTGAGGACGTTGAACCCGTTCGCGCCCATCCATCCCGCGCGGCGCGCCGCGGTGGATTTGCGCCAGCTGCTTGGGCCCCGCAAGTTCGACGGCGAGCCGCTCCTGGGCCTGCGGCCCTTCGCAGGCCCAGCGCACGACGAATGCATCATCAGCATCTCGCTCACCTCGCACACACCGCTCGACGGCGCGAAGCTCTCGGCCTGGCTGGAGGAACTGGTGGCGGTGCAGGGAGCGGACATCTTGCGCGGCAAGGGAATCTTCGATCTGCGAGGCGAGCAGAGGCGCCTGGTGTTTCAGAGCGTTCATATGTTATTGGAAGCTGATTTTCAGCGGGAATGGCGGCCGGAAGAGCCGCGCTTCAGCAGGCTCGTCTTCATCGGCAGGAACCTCGACCGCTTTGCCCTGGCGCGCGGCCTCGCGGCGTGTGAGATGGCGTGATGCGGGCGCGCTGCCCGAGCTTGACGCGCTGGGTCAACCTCGCTAGAGTCGGTTCAATATACAGGAAACACATTCCATATATAAGAACATTAGCGAATGTGAGGAGTGCGTGGTGACGGGGGGAGGAGCACGGAAATGCAAACGTGTTTGCGCCGGTGTCGGGCTGTCCCTGCTCTGGCAGAGACGCGGCGCGTAGTGGCCGGGAACCCGTAGTGGGGACGCACGTCATCTTCTCGTCGCTGATCGGCCTCCTCATCACACCCAAGCTGATCGGTCTGATGCTGCTCGCGATCCCGCTCGGCATATTCTTCGGCTGCGTGCCGGGACTCGGCGGCAAGCTCGGCATCGTGCTGCTGATTCCTTTTGTGTACGGCATGGATCCGCTCCCCGGCGCGGTGTTTCTGCTCTCGATGCATGCCATTGTGCACACCGGCGGTATCGTGCCGAGCATTCTGTTCGGCGTGCCGACCAATGGTCCCGAGGCTCCGCTGCTCGTGGACGGCTATCCCATGGTGCGCAACGGCCAGGCGGGGCGTGCGCTCGGGGCCTCGCTGAGCGCGGCCGGCATCGGCGGCATGATCGGCGTCATCTGCGTGGCATTGATTCTGCCTGTGGTCGAACCGTTCGTCCTGTCCTTCAGTCCGATCGAATTCTTCTGGCTCGCCATCATCGGCATCACCCTGATCTCGGCGCTAGCCGGCAAGATGCTGGTGCAGGGGCTCATCGTCGGTTGCTTCGGTTGGCTGATTGGCATGATCGGCCTCGATCCGCAAACCGGCGTGCAGCGCTACACGTTCAATCAGTTGTTCCTCTGGGATGGTTTCGATGTCATCAGCGGGGTGCTGGCCTTGTATGCGCTGCCGGAAATGATGCAGCTGGGGCGAGGCAAACGCACCCGTGCCGCGGAGCCCGGCGTCGCTATCCCGGATGAACTCGCTCCCAGCGCCACCCACTATACGTTTGCGGAGGTCTGGGATGGCGTGAAGGACAACTTCCGCTACTGGGGCCTGACCATCACCACGGCGGTGATGGGGACCTTCATCGGCATGATCCCGGGTTTGGGAGGCGAGGCCGCCGGGTGGATGTGCTACGCCTTCGCGGTGTCGAGAGCCAAGAAGCCCGAGCGCTTCGGCAAAGGTGCTGTCGAGGGCGTGATTGCGCCGTCGACCGGCATGAATGCCAAGGAAGCTGGCGGCTTGCTGCCCACGCTGTTTTTCGGTGTGCCCGCCGGCTCCGGTATGGCGATCATGCTGGGTGCCTTGATCATGCTCGGCATCAAGCCGGGGCCGATGATGATCGTGCACGATTTGCCGCTGGTGTGGTCGCTCATCTGGGCGATCGCCATTTCCAACCTGCTCTGCACGGGATTCTTGCTGGTCGTCGGCAAGCACATGAGCGCACTGGCGCATATCCGCGCCAGCGTGCTGGTGCCGGTAGTGCTCGTGTTCGCGCTGCTCGGCACATATCTTGCCAAGAATCATTGGGAGAGCCTGCTGGTATTCGCCGGCATGGGTGCGATCGGCTACGTGATGCGGCGCAATCAGTGGCCGCGGCCGTGCTTCATCATTGGCCTGGTGCTCGGGCCGACGGCGGAATTGTCCTTTCACAAGGCGTTCGCATTGCACGGCTACGGCTTTCTAACTCAGCCGACCTCGCTCGTGATGATGGCCGTCATCGCGCTTACGCTGACCCTCAATTTGAGAAAAACCTATCGCCGCAAGCCGGCGGGCGCCGCCGGCGAGCCCGGACATGCATCGGCCGTCGATCGGCCTGTTTTGCCACGGAGATGAAGGAATGAACTCCAAGCCCTTGCCCGGAGGACGCGTTCGCATCACGAGCACGGCCGCGCTGTCGCTGACGTTTCTGGTGATCTTCGTAAGCGCCGTCGTGGTGGCGAAACTGAACTACCCGGCGGAGGCCGCGTCGATGCCGCTGATCATCGGAGGCTTCGGGGCCGCATTGAGCCTGCTGCAACTGATCACCGAATTGCGTGCGAGCCGCGGGGCCTATGAAGAGCAGATCGATCTGAAGCGCGATATCCCGATTTATCTTTGGGTATGGTCGTTCGTCATTGCCGTCACCGCTTTCGGGTTTGTCCTGGCGGCTCCAGTGATGCTATTCGTGTACCTTAAGTTCCGCTCGCGCGAGTCTTGGTGGCTCTCTCTGCTGCTGTCGCTGGCCGTCCTCGGACTCCTCTATGGTGTGTTCCAAGTCGCGCT
The DNA here is from genome assembly GCA_036401515.1 of Steroidobacteraceae bacterium. Classification (GTDB taxonomy): domain Bacteria; phylum Pseudomonadota; class Gammaproteobacteria; order Steroidobacterales; family Steroidobacteraceae; genus Bog-1198. Next base: position 9,029 of record DASWUU010000291.1, on the reverse strand, counting down.
GGGGGTGCCGCTGTTCGAAGGGCTGGCGACGCCGCGCATCAAGGAATGGTTGATGCCGGGAGGAGACGGGTAATGGCCGCGTCGTCGTCAAGGGGAAGCATCATGTCCAGGTTTACCGCGGCGTGGGTTGCCGTGCTGCTCGGCAGCGCTCCGCTCGCGCAGGCCGCCGAGTCCGCGGCAGAGTTCTACAAGGGCAAGACCATCACCTATATCGTGGCGACATCGCCAGGCGGTGGCTACGACACGTATGGCCGCCTGGTTGCGCGCTACATGAACAAATATCTGCCGGATTCGAAGATCATCATCCGCAACATCCCCGGCGCCGGCCACGTCATTGGCGCGAACACGATTTATGCGGCCAAGCCCGATGGCCTGACCATCGGCACGTTCAACACCGGCCTCATTTATCTGCAGCTGCTGCATGAATCCGGAGTGCAGTTCGACCTGGCGAAGATGAGCTGGATCGGCAAGGCCGCATCGGATACTCGCGTGCTGGTGCTGAGCAAGAAGGCAGGCATCACCAAGGTCCAAGACCTCATGGACCCATCGAAGCCGCCTATCAAGCTTTTCGCCGCCGGCGTCGGTTCTGCGGGCTACATCGATACGCGCCTGGCAATATCCGCCATCCACCTCAACGTGCAGCTGATCCCAGGCTATAACGGCAGCGAGGGCACGATGAGCATGCTGCGCGGTGAAACCCAGGGCACCATCGGCTCACAGTCGTCCTATACTCAGTTCGTCGACGATGGCAATGGCCTCTACATTTTGGAGGCCGGTGGACCGCCGGACAGCAAAATTCCGCAGGCTGAACAGTTCGCCAAGGACGACAACGCCCGGCGGCTGCTCAAGATGATCGTCGCGGAATCCGACGTCGCCCGATTGACCGCGGGACCGCCGGGCATTCCGGCTGACCGGCTGGAATTGCTGCGCAAGGTGTACCTGCAGGCGCTTGCCGATCCGCGGCTGCTCGCGGACGCGAAGAAGATGGACGCGCCCATCGCGCCCGCCAGCGGCGAGCATGTGCAGCAAGTGATCGCCGAAGCGCTGCAGCAGAGCCCGCAGAATCTCCAGCTTCTGGTGCAAGCCGTCAAGGCGGCTCCATGAAACATCTATCCAAGTAAAGGAGGTCAGCAATGGCCATTGAAGAGAAAGTCACTCCAGCCGCCGCTCAGGGGGAGGAAGGTCCCGCTGAGTGGGAACGCTGGACCAAAAAGCGCGTCTTCGTGCGTGCCCTCGAGGGCACTTACGGCCAGTTGAAGGCGGAGCTGTTCAACCAGCCGCGCGTGTACCACACCAAGGATTGGAAGTGGAAAGGCGGCCCGCAGAATTTCGGCAAGAAAGTGATCAATCCGCAGGCGGTCAAAGTGGCGCAGTCGATCGAATGCCACATCGACGTCTATGCGCCGGGAGGCTACGGCCAGAAGCACGGCCACATGAACAGCGCTGTGTTCTATGTTCTGAAGGGCAAGGGACACGACGTGCACGACACCAAGCGGCACGACTGGGAAGCAGGCGACGCGTTGATCGTCGAGAACGGCTGCGTCCATCAACACTTCAGCGACGATAAGGACGACGAGTGCATCGTGCTCATCATGAAGGCCAAGCCGCTGTTCCTCTTCATGCACATGATCTTCCAGAAAGTCGTGAGCTACCCGCCCACGGAACCCGCGGTGGGCCACGAAAATTACGCGCCGCCGCCGGAACTGTGACGCGGCTCTTGAACTCTACTCAGGATAAGTGAGGAATTATGGGCATCGAGCGAATCATCGACCCGAAGGAGCGCCAGCGCGCCCATGCCGAGGTCGGATATGTGGATTTCTACAGCGAGGCGGTGAAGCAGTCGGAGGCGTTTCGAGAGGAATACGACGGCTACCTCAACGTCGTCAAATCGGCGCAGATGCCGCTGGAGCGCTCGCCGGACGGGCTGCTCAAGCACATCATCAACGAGAAGATGAATACCAAGGAGATGTGCCTCGACATCTACATGCACTTCATTCCTTCTGGCAAGAAGAGCGGCAAACACCGCCATCTGTCGGAAGAAGTCTTCTACGTGGTCGAGGGCAGCGGCTACGACCTGCACTGGGACGTGAAATTCGACTGCAAGGACACCATCGAGTTCGAGTGGGAAACGGAAACCAAGAAATTCGAGTGGACGGTGGGCGATTTCGTCTACATCCCGCCGTATTGCGCGCACCAGCATTTCAGCACGGGCAGCGGTGAGGCGCGGATAGTGGTGATGAACAGCCGCATCGTCAAGGCGATGGGTTTCGACTGGTTCGAGCAGCTCGAAAACTGCGACTACTGAGCGCGATCACCGGAGCGGACCATGTGCGGCGATCTGGAGGAAGAAGATACCGAGGGGGAGCGGCTCTACGCTGCGTTCCTGCAGGCGGCGCACACCGCGGTCCACGAAGCGCTCGACCATCGCGGCGGATCGCGCAGTCGACTGGATGGAGAGGCTCCCGGCGCGGCCGTCTCTGACGCGGCGCTGCACGGGTACATGGACGGCCTGTTCGGCGACATTTTAAACGCCTGCCTCAAGGATGGCCGGCGCGTGGGGGCCGGCGACGCGTATCGCGTGCTGGCGTCTCAGTCGGTGGTGCTGGCCCGCCTCGCTGGGTTCCTGGCGGGCCACCTGGATCTGCACGGGGATCCGCTGCGGAACTCGATCGAAGCGCTGATGTCCGGATACGAGGCGAAGAGTTCCGGACACACCCACGATTAGTGCGCCATGAGGGGTGCGCCTTACTTTGCGGGCGGATGGAAGTGATCGTGAGAGTGCTGGATGCCGCCGTCGTGAACGTGCGGGTGTGAGTGCGGGCCTGCGCTCATCGAGTAGCGCTGCTCGATGCGGCCGAATTTCCAGACGCCCACCGACAGGGCCCATGCCAGCACGAACATGCCGACGATCAAGTAGCCCAAGATACCGAAGTCGAGGCGCGCGATGAAGTCGACCGAGGGGCCGCGTAGGCCGAGCAGGCCGATCAGCACTTGCATCAATTCGACTGTGCCCACCAGCAATGCAACGGCAACCGACAGACCGGTGGTCGTGATGTTGTAAAAAATCTTGCGCAGCGGATTGAGAAACGCCCAGTCGTAGGCCTTGCACATCAGCACCCCGTCGGTGGTGTCCATGACGGCCATGCCGGAGGCAAACAAGATCGGCAGGCAGATCACGGCGGGAATCGGCAAATTGCCGGCCGAGGCGCCCGCGGTCATGGCGAGCAGGCCCACTTCAGATGCCGTATCGAAGCCCAGCCCGAACAGCAGCCCCAAGGGGTACATCTGCCAGCTGCGACTCATCAATTTCCGGAGACGTCCGCCGAACAGCCGATTGAGCAAGCCGCGCTTTTGCAGCAGCGCCTCGAGGTGTGCGTGACTGTGAGTTCCCGACTTGGCCGTGCGCCAGATCTTCAATATGTCGAGCAGCACCAACAAATTGAGGATGCCGATGATCCAAAGAAAAGTGCCGGATACGCTCGCGCCGATGATGGCACCCAATCCCTTGAGCTGAGGCAATTCGGCTTTGACCGCCGTCGCGGCGAATGCAATGCCGATCGCCAGGGCGAGTACGACAGTCGAATGGCCCAGAGAAAAGAAAAATCCTACCCCTAAGGGTTGTTTGCCCTTCCGCAGCATGAAACGCACGGTATCGTCGACGGCGGCGATATGGTCGGCGTCGAAGGCATGCCGCAGACCGAACACATAGGCGGCGAAACCCAGCCCCACGAGTTGCGGATACTGGCCGGCATAATGGAGATACAGGCCCCAGCCTAAAAGATGCAAGCCTGCAATGAATCCATAAAAGCCCGCCAGGCGAAACCATTCCGCGGGCGAGAACAGCAAGCCGGCGGAGCGCCGGTTTGCCGGCCTGGCAACATAAACGAAGTCTGACATGAGGATCCTATGGTCGCACTTCGCTGCGGTCGATACCAAGGTTTATCGGCTCTGATGACCCGCCGCGGGAGAGGATCAGAAGGTGAAACGACCACCGATTGTTGGAGCCAGATTGTTGTTGTGGAAATAGGGGACGCCGGGGCCGTGAGGAATGGCGATGGCAAGACCGCCGCTCACGTCGGAATACGCAATTCCGGCATAAACATCGAGACGCTTGACGAAGTGATGATCCCAGAAGAGCGAAACCTCGTTGAGGTCGCCCGAGCAGGAGCTGCGGAAACCGGCGACGGGCGAGCAAGTCGACGGAACACGGAAGTCGTTCTGCTGCTGATGATAGTAGGACAAAGTGATATCGGTTTTGATGTCGTAAGCGTATTTCACGCCTGTCCACCAGATCTGCACGATCTTGGGAGAATCAAGATTCTTATCTTCGACGCCGCTCAAGAGATAACCGCCCTGGGCCGAGGCGCCGATGCCCAACGGGTTCGACGGGTTAGTCTGCCGGATGTGTTCGTAGCCGACAAAAAATTTGAACGGGTCCCACGTATATTTGGCAGCGGCCATGACGGCGGTATTGTCAGTCACAATTCCATATTCGGTGTTGTTCGTTGCGATCAGATTGGCCCCGTTGATGGGGTTGGTATTGATGCTGTTGAGGGTCGACTGATACGGCGTCGACAGGCTCTCCGGCCCGAGCAAGGGGTTGAGCACGCTGATCGCCTGGTTGTAATGTTGGAAGACGACGTCGGCAGAGAACGGGCCGTAGTCTCCGCCGAGGTCGAGTCCATAGGCGGTGTTATGCGGCTCTTCCGCCGTACAGGTGGCGGCACTCCATGTGGCGGCCGCGGAGTAGCAGCCGCCAGAACCGTCGACAAATTTATACATCGCGCCGAAACGGACCGGACCAAGCTTAAGGCGATATTTGACGGCGTCGTCCCAACGGGTGTCCTCGGTGTCGCCGCCGCCGGCCATCGTGCCGTTATACCCGATGTACGAGAACGAATAGGCGCCGCCGGCCGGATCGTAAGCGAGCATCGCATCGGTACCAAGGGCGCGCTGACGACCGAAGGTCAGCGTGCCGAAATGCGCTGACGACATACCGCCATAGAATTCATCATTGATGGCTTGGCCGGCGCGCGCGCCGTCGCCGGTGACCGAATAGCTGCTCCTCGGAAGGCCGTTGTTGGTGGTATTAGTGGCCGCCATGTTGGCGAGCTGGCCGGACTGCGGATTGATGCCCGTCGAAGCGTTGAACACAACGGACCAGTCGTCCAGAACTTGTATCTTGGCCTTGATGCCCAGGCCGCTCTGCGACAGGTTGTTCGGCGCAATGAGGAATTGCGGGTGATTGCCGTTCCTGTTGATCAGCGATTCGCCTTCATAGTTATAGCCGTTTTCCGGTAAGCCGTGGCTGACCCAACCCACGCCGACGTCATACGCGCCGTAGAGGGTGATGCCGTGCCAGGTCAGCGGGCAATCAGTGGCCACAAACTCCTGGAAGTTCGCGCAGGCTTCGGGGGTGGGTGAAGCTGCCGGAGCCGGTTTGGGGGTTGGAGGATCGGCAGCGCGCGCCGCTTGATTCAAGACGAAAGTTGAAGCAAGCGCCGCAAGGGCGCACCACCGGGCAGACCGCATTTTACTTTCCCCTGAACGAACCCGTGACAACTGCGAAAGCCGTGAGCGACTTTTTCACGGTTATGTCCCTGAACCTAGCGGCCCTCGCCCTTACACTCGTTATATTCCATCATATATAACACGGTTCGCAAAGGGCAAAGGGCCGATGAGATACGGGTTGCCCCGATACGGGGCATTGCAACGGGGGCGCACGACTGAAGCAAGCGCCCGGTGATAGGAAAAAAGAGACGCCTATTCCTGGAATAGCGCGGTGTAGCGGCGCTGCATCTCCTCGGTCGACACATCCTCGAGATGTCCGCCCAGAAGCCATTCGTGACCGAACGGATCGCGCACCGTGCCCGAACGCTCGCCATAGAATTGGTCCTTGAGCGGCCGAACCACGGTTGCGCCGGCCTTCACCGCCTGCTCGAATGCGGCTTCGACGTTCTCAACGTGCAGATGGATGGAGAACGTGGTCCCGCCGAGCAGGCGCGGTCCGCGAATGCCGTGCTCCGGGTACTCGTCCGATAGCATCACGGTCGCTGGCCCGATCTTAATTTCCGCGTGACCGATTCGGCCGCTCGGCTCCGTCAGGCGAAACAGTTCCTGGGCACCGAACGCGCGGACATAGAAGTCGATCGCTTCGCCCGTGCTGTGAACCCGCAGATAGGGATAAACCTCGTGGATATCGCTCATGGCGTTCTGCTCCTCTGTTTAAACGTCGATGATGCGATTTTGAATTCGCCGCGGCGGGATGTCTTGATGATTTTTTACCCGCCATTCCCATCGGGCCCTGCCGTGACTCGGTGATGCAGGGGGCGATCGACTCCGCTAGGTCGATACTTGGTCGGGGCGACGCCCGCGAACTCGCGAATTTCTCGGGTCAAATGTGCCTGATCGGAATAGCCCGTCGCCGCGGCAATGTCGCCAAGACCCTGTCCGCCTCCTGCTGCCATGCTGCGCACCGCGCAGTTGAAGCGCCGTATCCGGTAATAATGCTTAGGATTGAGACCGACCGCAGCGTGAAATAACGCAATGAAATGTCTGGGGCTAAAACCCGAAGCCCGCTGCACTTCTGCAACCCGCGACGGCGATGACACATCGACCGGATGAGAGGCTAATGCATGCGCAATGGCCGGATGAATGAGCAGCGGCCGGTGAATCCGAGCGCTCAGGCTCTGCTCGAGGATGCGAAAGATTTCCTTTGGCTCGACCGCCGACAGCAACCGATGCTGAAGGTCCACGCCCTGCGCGCCCCAGATTGCATCAAGCGGCACGTGAGAATCAGCCAGTTCCGCCATCGGGACCCCGAGCACCGCGCCGGCCGCGCCCGGACGGAATGACACGCCGACGGCATCGCCCTTCGGTTTCGCTCCAGACACGTAATAACTCGATTGCGGACCGTGCACGATGCTGCCTGACCAGCTCATCGAATTGCCGAAGGCAGATGGACGGCACAGAATCGGCGTCTTGTGCAATGCAAAAAGCAGCTGCGCGGCGCCCGATGGCAGCATGTGCTCGCTGTGTTCCTGCGGTTCATCCCGGTGCGACCACCAGAAGCACTCGATAAAGCGGTCGAGCGGCGGAGCGGGGCGGTAGCGCATTAGCTGCATGAGTCCACCCTAGCGAGAACATGCGCTAATCGCAACGCGTGGCCCGGCGCAACTGTCAAGCGCCGCGCACTTCAGGTAGGCTTGGCACATGGGTTCTACCGCGGATGGGGTGAGCGATCTGCAGGCGTTCCTGAACGCGCACCCCCGCCCCTATCGCCAAGGGGCCGGCTACATCCCGATCAAGGCGATTCTCTCAGGTCACCAGGCGTCGCGGAGCGAGTCGAGCCAAGAGCTTCTCAAAGAACTCGTCGCCTCGATCAAGGTCACCGGCATCATCCAACCTCTCATCGTGCGGCCGGTGCCCGGCTTCCCGCATCAGTTCGAGGTGGTGGCAGGGGAGCGGCGTTTCAGGGCTGCGCAGCTCGCCGGACTCACCGACGTGCCGGCGATTATCCGCGAGTTCAGCGATCAAGAAGCGCTCGCCATTTCGCTGATCGAAAATATCCAGCGAGAAGAGCTCAGCCCCGCAGATGAGGCGCGTGCTCTGCGCAGGCTAATCGAGGAGTTCGCCCTCACCCACGAGCAGGTCGCAAACTCCATCGGCCGCTCGCGCGCGACGGTGAGTAACTTGTTGCGCCTGCTCGACCTGCCCGCGGAGGTCACCACCATGATGGAGACTCGGACCATCAGCATGGGGCACGCGCGCGCCTTGCTCGGTGTCGAAGACGACGCAGAGCGCGTGCGTCTTGCGCAGCTCATCGCGACGCGTCATTGGAGTGTGAGAGACACCGAGGCGCAGGTGCGCAAGGTGCAAACGCCCACCGGGCGCTCGCTGGCGGCGCCCCCTCTGCTCGCGGTCATCAGCGAGGTGATGCGCACGCCGGGAATGCGCGTCGAGCTTCACCAGCGCACCAACGGCACCGGCAAGATCGTGATCGAGTTCGACGACGCGCAAACGCGTGATGCGGCGCTTGCGCGTCTGGCGACGCTCGAGCCCTAGTCCTCGCCATCATCATGATGGCCGCCGTGATCATCGTCGCGGTCGCCCACACGAACGCTCACCGTCTTATTGACCGAATTATTCGCCGCGTCCGTGCATTGCAGTTGCACCGAATAAACCCGCCCATGCTTGTCATGGCCGGAGCCGCCGGAAGCCTTGAGATTGACGCTTAAAGGGCCGGTGATTTGCCAGTCCGCGGCGGTGGCGCCGTCGGTGCCGCTGACTTGCACCACCTTGCAGGATGTATCGCAGGTCATGGGCGCGTGCACCGACAGCGACACCGGCACCCATTTCCCATTCGGCCGCAGATTGCTAGGTGAGGCCTTGATACTGGCGTTTGCCAACGGAAACGAATAGGGCGCAAAGGATGCCGGCGGATTCGGGACCCCTTGCGCAACGCCGAGCACTCGCAGCCGCTGCAGCTCTGCGGGGCCGTCTTCGCACAGTTCCAGGCGCTGTTGGATCAAGGTGTTCATCGCCTTGATCACCTTGCCGTCGTAGCTGGCGAAGGTGGGATAACGCGACGCCACGGAGGGACGCGGATCGCCGGCGGCGGCGCGCTCAGCCTCGGTTTGGGCGAACGGGATGAATTGTCCTGAGCTTTCGCAACCATCGTTTGCTTGGGGGCCTGCGCGCAATGCCCAGCCGGTATAGGTGGCAATAGGTACCGTGACATCGGGCAGCCGCACGCCTGGAATGTCATTGCCGTCGCTGTCGGTGATGGGCACGAAGCTCGGATAAATGGGCCCATTCAACGGGTTATTCTCATAGGGCGGCGTGATCAGCGGCGGATTGATGGTGGGGATGCCTCCGGTCGGTCCGTTGTCGTAATACCCCGGCCCGTAATTGAAGCGGTACCGGGTTGTCTTAAGTCCCGTGTACGTCACATTCGGAATGACGGGGAATCCGACTTGGGACTGCGGCAGCGGGAACACCATGGTCGCATCCGCCAGCTTCGGCACCCG
>DASWUU010000290.1:0-3356 GCA_036401515.1 Steroidobacteraceae bacterium | reverse complement strand
ACGGCGCCGATCTGCGCGTGGTGCAGATGCTGCTAGGGCATAGCGATCTATCGACGACTCAAATCTATACGCACGTCGCACGCGAGCGCTTGAAAGACCTCCATTCCACGCACCATCCGCGCGGTTGAAGCCTTAAGCTAGTCGGGCAATCTGCTAGAATCGGCTGAACCTCCCGACCGTTTAGAGGTCGAATCCTGTGATGTCCGATGGAGATGCATGTTGCGGTACGTTGCTGCTTTAACCTTGGCTCTTTGTGCGGCGAACGTGACCGTTGACGCTGCGCCCGCCCAACAACCCGCGGCTGCCCAACAAGCGGCAGCTTTCGAACAAGCTGCCGCCCCCGATCCGCGCCCCGCTTTGCTCAAGCTTTTGCCGGCGGGCTCCAAGCTCGATGATTTGCGTCCCTCGCCGATTCCCGGCATCTATGAATTCCAGCAGGGCGCCGAGATCAGTTACTTGACGGCCGATGGCAAGTATTTCATCGACGGCAATGTGTACGACATGAAATCCCGCGACAATCTGACCGAGGCGCTGCGCACGCACGCGCGGGTGGCATTGATCAACGCGGTACCGGAGTCGGAGATGATGATCTTCTCTCCGGCCAATCCGAAATATACGATTACCGTTTTTACGGATGTGGACTGCGCGTACTGCAGGAAGCTGCATAGTCAAATGGCGGAGCTGAACCGTCTCGGTATTCGCGTCCGCTACATGTTTTTCCCGCGCACCGGACCGGGGACTGAGAGCTGGAGGAAGGCCGAAGTCGTCTGGTGCTCGCCGGATCGCAACGAAGCCCTGACGCGTGCAAAGGCCGGGGCCGCGCTCGACATGAACAAGACTTGCGCCCCGACGCCGGTGAGGCGCGAGTACGAATTGGGCGAAAGTATCGGCGTGCGCGGCACCCCGGCGATCGTCACGGAAAACGGCGATTACATCTCCGGTTATATGGAGCCGCACGAGTTGATCGCACAACTCAAGGAATTGCAGGTCGCCAAGCGCTAAAATCTGGAAGTGGATCGCAGCCGGCTGCGCGGCTCTATTTTGCGCGGCGCTGTGGATATTCAACCACGGACGCCCGGGACTTGTCGCAACCACGGCAAATGTCACGATAACCGAGGAATCGCGTCCCGCGAATTCTCCTGCGATGGCAAGCCTTAGCCAGAGCGCTTCCGCTAGGACCCCGAGTTTGGCTAACGTAGATTTTTGCGGAATTGGCAAGGTGGCCATCGACGCGAAAGATCCCCTGGCCAACTCTCACTACCTGGAGGGTGCAACCGAAAAAACTCGCGCGCGTTGGGTCTCATCGTTGCTCGACAGCGGCAATCTTCGCGCCCGTGCCGCGGGGCTTTTTCTTCAGGGGGCATTCACAACGGACTACGAATCAGAACAGCCGGACACGCAGGAAGCGCGCGATGAGCTAGTGCGATTGGCCGTTGGGGCGGCCGATCCCGTGATTTATTCGATGGCGGTGTACCGCTGTAATGGCTATTCGGCCGATTCAAGTGCCGCGTGTCGACAGGTATCGTGGGATGGGTGGGCGCGAATGGATCCCGACAACGCGGTGCCCTGGCTGGTGCTGGCTGCCAACGCGCAGTCAAGCAACGATCCCGCGGCCGGCGCCGAAGCATTTAATCATGCCGCGAAAGCCCGCCAGTTGGATGGCTATGTGGATTCTTTGTTCGCCATTGCGGAAACCGAGCTTCCCAAAGATGCTTCCGCCTTGGAGCGCTCTTTTTTTGCCGTGCAGGTTATCGGCGCAGAAGCTGCCACCGTCGCGCCGCAGTACTCGATAGCGTCGAAGCGCTGTTCGCTTGATGCAATGAAAGAAAGCGGCGTAAAACAGCAGTGCAATGATGTCGCAGAACTGATGGTCGGCAAGGGCAAGACGGTATTGGACTTCGCCGTCGGTGAAAGCATTGGTAAACGCGTGGGCTGGCCGGCAGCTCGATTGGATGCCTTAGAGCAAGAAAAAAATGCCATGCTGGCGTCCGTCATGCAGGTTGCGCCGATGGGGGATCCTCAACCGTGGAGCTGCACAAGCGTCGCACGGCTCAATGATTGGGCGGACTTAAGAAGTCAGTTGGGCGAAATTGGCGCGGCGCGGGTGTTGCGCGAACGATCCGGCGAATCGATTTCCGAACTAGCCCGCAAGCATACGGAAGCGATGGAGAGAATTTTCCGTGAAGCGCGCGAGAGCGCGCAAGGGCAATCGCCTAGCGAAGACCCATAAGCGCCGCCAGCTCAGCTCTCGTTAGCGCTCCAGAAGCTTCACCTTGTCCTGAACGCCTTCCCATTGCTTGGCATCCGCGGGCGCCGCTTTCTTCTCGCTGATCACCGGCCATTTCTTGGCCAGTTCGGCGTTCAACGGTTTGAAATTCTCCTGGCCCGTCGGTATCTCTTCCTCGGAGTAAATCGCTTCCACCGGACATTCCGGCTCGCACAGCGTGCAATCGATGCATTCATCGGGATCGATCACGAGAAAATTCGGACCCTCGTGGAAACAATCGACGGGGCAGACCTCGACGCAGTCCATATATTTACACTTGATGCAGCTTTCGGTGACCACGAACGCCATACTCTTGCCTTCTCTTACACAGTTGAACGTTATTACTATTCTGCCACACCTACAAAAGCCGCCATGGGCCGGCCTATAGGGGCGACCGGTTTTTGAGCTCGATGAAATGATAATCATCCTGTCCCGCGCTGCGGTCGGCGAAGTACTGTCGCAGGGCGTATTCTCCGCTGGCGAACGCGAGTTCGGACCAGGGAATTTCCGCTTCATCGAACAAGGCAACCTCCAAGCTTTCGGGGCCCGGCGCGAACTTCGGCTCGAGTAGCTTGGCTCTAAACATCACATGGACCTGGTTTGCGCGCGTCACATTGACCACCGCCAGCAGCGAGCCCACCTCGACCGCCGCGAGAGCCTCTTCGTGGCACTCGCGTGCCGCAGCCTCCTGCATGGTTTCGCCATTCTCCATGAATCCGGCCGGAACGGTCCAAAACCCGCGGCGCGGCTCGATCGCCCGGCGGCACAGCAAGATCTGTTTTTGCCATTCAGGCACGCTCCCCAAAACCAGCAGCGGGTTCTTGTAATGCACCGTGTGGCAGCTGGTGCATACGAAACGCGGCAAATGATCCCCATCGGGGATCTTGGATTCGACGGGTGAGCCGCAATTGCTGCAGAAATTCAAAGAGTGGTCCATTCAAAAAAAAGTCTGGTGCCCGAAGAGGGAATCGAACCCACACGGTGTCACCACCACCGGATTTTGAGTCCGGCGCGTCTACCAGTTCCGCCATTCGGGCATGCCAGGCCGCGCAGTATATGCGATTGCCGCTCTTGGTAGAATGCCCGCGAT
>DASWUU010000289.1:0-15765 GCA_036401515.1 Steroidobacteraceae bacterium | reverse complement strand
CTTTGGCTACGATCCGAACACGGACGCGGAGAAGCGGTATCGCGAGTGGTATCGGGTGCGCTATCACCGCCCGCAGGACGATCTCACGCAGCCCGTGGATTTTGCGGCGGCGGCGAAATTCAATACATTTTTCTACACCCTTGTCGGGGCTATTGCAGACGCCCCTGTGCGTCCCGCGATTTATCCGACCAGTTCATTTGCGCGTAAGCAGTAGCGGATGGCCCGCTCAAGGCGTGCGTTGCCACCCATTGGTCTGAGAGCAGCATCTTTTATCGGCGGTTATCTCGCGCTGTGGGCGGCCGCCACGGCTTATCTTGCGCTCAAAGGCGCTGATTGGACCTTCGCGGCGATTTCTCTGGCCGTATTCGGCATCGGCCTGCCGGCTTTGGGCCTGGCGCTGACCCGCAAAGCGGCGCAGCTGCCCGTTGCGGTTCGGCGGCCCAGGCTAGAATTGGCGGCGCTTCTCGGTTACCTCGCGCTTTATGCCGTCGGTTTTTTAGGGTGGGGAATGAACGCGGTGCGCGCTGCCGCACCACCGGGACGCGAGCAAGAGTTGCTGGTGCTGGCGGTCAAACTCCTCGTGCATGTGGCGGCCCCGGCGCTGTTGCTGGTCGCACTGGGTGCAAAGCTCGCTCCACTGTTCAGTAGCGGCATTTCCCGGCCAGGGTTTTGGCCGCCGCTGCTGGTTCTCGGCGCCATTATCGTTGCCCTGATGAGCGTGGTTTCGCCGGCGCTCAGCGAGATTGCGCAGCTGCATCCGTCTTTGATTACCCTGGCCTGGGCAGCGCCGGCCGCATTCATCTGGGTAGCGCTCGAGGCAGGACTGTGCGAAGAGTTCCTGTACCGCGCGGTGCTGCAAACACGGTTGGCTGCAGTGCTCCGCACCGAAGCAGGGGCCGTCGTCACGGGCGCACTGCTATTCGCACTGGCTCACGTGCCCGGGCTGTACTGGCGCGGCCATCCTGGAATCGACGGGTACTCCACCGACCCGATCCAAGTGGTTAGCTTTACGCTCGCCGTACTTTCGCCCATCGCACTGCTGTTCGGGACACTTTGGGCACGCACCCGCAGCTTGCTGCTGATTCTTCTCTTGCACGCTTTGGTAGATGTCATGCCCAAACTGCCTGAGTTCATCCGTACCTGGACCGAGTGAAGAGTCCATGAAAATCACTGAAATTTTGCGGATCCGCGCGCTCGCACTGCTGGCTCTTACCCTGGGCTCGAGTGCAGCTGGGTTCGCGCAAGATGCGCCCTCTCCGTTCGAAGTGTTGGTGCTCGGCTCGGGAGGCCCTGGAGCGGCCGGTCGAGCTGCGTCGAGCTACTTGATACTGATCGACGGCAGTGCCCGAATCCTCGTGGATGCAGGTCCCGGTTCCTTTGTTCGCCTCGGCGAAGCTCAAGCCTCTTTGGCCGACACTGACATCGTGCTGCTCACCCATCTGCATATCGATCATGCAGGGGAACTGCCTGGTTTGTTTAAGGCCCGCGCCGTCTCGAGCGCGGGTCCGATTGTATTCAATGTCTGGGGCCCCGTGGGAGCACCGGGAGGCGGTCAAAACGCCTACTTCCCCAGCACCAGCGGCTTGATGCAATCGTTATTCGGACCCAAGGGCGCGTATGCGTACTTGCGTGATTTCGCCTCGCCGATGACCCTCCATGCGCACGACATTAAAACACCGCTAAAAAATGCCGAGCCTCGCCAACTCTTGAATCATGGTGGTCTGTCTATCACCGCCATCGCAGGACATCATGGCGATGCGCCCTCGGTGATCTACCGCATTGAACATGCGGGAAAAAGCGTTACATTCTCGGGGGATATCGATGCGGCTGGACTACCCGCGTTGCATCGCATTGCGCGCGCGACCGATCTGCTGGTCTTCAATAGCGTGGTACTGGACCCGCCTGGCTCTCCGGCGATTCTCTACGGCTTGCACACGCCGCCCGATGTGATCGGCAAGCTGGCTCAAGATGCGGGCGTGAGCGCGCTGTTGCTAAGTCACATTTCGCCGGCCGTTGAAGCCAACCGCGATGCGGTTTTGCAGTCCATCCGGCGTCATTATCCGGGCGCGGTGACCTTCGCCAAAGATGGCATGCGAATGACACCTTGATCAGACGCGTGCTTCGTGCTCGCTCTTACGGGTGAAGGTCAGACATACGGTTCGCGATCGAACCGCACCACGCATAGCGTTACCGCGCAAGTGCGGCACACGCCAAAAAACCCGTTGATCACGGCGCACCAAGTGACCGCGCACGTGATGCAAGCGCGGCGAGTGGCGGCCGCTTAACTCGCCCGTCGCTTCGGGGGCAGCTACGGTCTCGAGACACGCATTGACTTCGACATGGTCAAGGAGAGGCCTGCGACCATTCGCCAACCGCTTGCGGTTGATGGCGGCGCGGTATACCGGCAAGCGGCGCGTGGCGTCCCTCGCGCTCAGCAACAGCAGAAAAGCCAGCAAGAACGGCGCATCCCAGGCGACAGAGTTGATGGATTCTATGATCAAGCGGCGCTTGAAATTCTCGTCACAGGAGGCCCCACGATAATAGTTCGCCCAGTAGTCATCGAATCGAAACTTCACATGGTGCAATAGCGAGGCCGTCGCCGGATTGCCGCCATGGGTAGCATCGAGAAAGCCGCCTGAAAAGATATCTTGCTTCTCTGCGTCCGCGAAATCGCCGCGCAGGTCGATGTGCGTTTGCAAGGGCGAAACCGTGGGCTGCGCGCATTTGCCGACATCCGCGTCGGCCCAGAAAGTTTGCGCAACCGCACTCAGTCCGTTGGCGGAGGCTTGCAGAAGCATCCCGACTTTGCGGCCGGCCGCGGCCGCATCAAATCCCGCGTCCGACTGTGTTTCGTGAACCACACGCTTGTGAACTTCGTCGTTCCATTCTATCCAAAGCTGGGGCGCCGGCATCCGCAACAAATCCAGGCAGCCCGCCAAGCGCGCGCCGTCCGCAAAGGCGAGATCTGCGCTGGCCTGCGTCAAGTCATCGCCGATGACGAATCGCAACGGGCAAGCTGCGACTTGATGGGCAAATCGGCTGGCTCCGGCCACTTCGAATGGTCTCGAGTCTTCGGAAGGCAAGATTAAGGGCTCGTGGCAGTGGGCAACGCGGTCCAGTAAACGCATTACCGTATGAGATCCGCCAAAGGCGTATTGTGTCAGGGGGATACGCTCGAACTGGTCCCGGAAACCGACGAGTTCGTCCCGAGCGGCCGCCGCGCGGCGGCCATGAACGTAGGGTGGCCGGCCTCAAGCCAGCGGAGTGATCGAAAGTGCGGATACCACTGCGCTGCCGCGCTGCGGCCGAAATGCGAGCCTCAAGAAGCCGTCCTCGATCCTTACCTCGAACTCCCGCTCCACGCCGCGCAACTTCCCGCCCGCCGCTTTGAACACATCAAAGTCCTTGAGCCGCGTTGTGCCGTTCGCCTCGACATCGAATATCCGAATCCCGGCCGCACTCGCCGTCGGTTCCTCGAACTCAAGGCGCACCCGGTAGCGCCCCTTCGGCAGCGGCACCCGATAAGCGAAATCGCCTTCGCGATAGGTGTCGTAGAGCCCCGAGTCTACGGCCATGACCGAGGCAAACTTAGACAGAGCCCCGTCTGCCGCATCCACTCTCTGGCCCGTGCCTTCCTCAAAGTACATGTCCGACCCAAAGCGCTGACCATCCTTCGCCACGTAGCCCGACAGGTCTCCGGCTTTGATGTTCACGATGCGATCGGAATGGGACAAGGTCCAATGCACCGAATCGCTCATCCTCACCCCGCCGATTTGCGCGGTGACGGCAACCTCGTTACCGCCCTGGCTCAAATGAACTGCCGGCCACACGCAGATGCCGTGCGTGCACTGCGAGGGGCCAATCTCGCGGCCATTCAACGTGAGGAGCGCCTGCGCCGCGTTGCTGTATGCCTTGACGTCGGTCACGGCATAGGCCCGATCGACGTAGCGGCGCCCGGTGAGATGCACGGTGGGTTTGCTGCTCCAATTAGCGCGATAGAAGTAATACGCATCCTTTTGGGTATGCCGGTCATAACTGATCAAGCCTTTCTCATTGACGTCGGTGAGGTCACCTTCCTTACGATAATCGCTGGCAAAGTCGAACAGGTTCCAGATAAACACGCCCCACAGATACTGGCGCGGCGCGAGGATCGCCCAGGATTGTTCGTGGTACCAGCTTTGGTATTCTTCCGGATGCGGCCTGCCGTGCGGATTGATGAGACCGCCGGTGGCATCGTCGCTGTGCTGGGTGAGCGCCGCACCCGCACCATATTCGGACACGGACATCGGCAGCGCGGGATGGCGCACATGCGCATCATCCAGCATCCCACCCAAGTCGGAAACGCGGCCCACATACCAACCAAAATAGCGGTTGTAGCCGACGATATCGGTGATGCCGACCAGTGCCTCGCGCGGCTTGATGCCGTCCAGCGCAGCCCCGGCCTGTGGTGCGATGCCGATCTCGCAGCAGTCCGCGAGCGTCGTGGCGCGAGAAGGGTCCTCGCGCTTCGCCAGTTCGTTGAGCGACTTCACGAGCGCAGCGGCTTGCGAGGGCCCCTTGGTCTGCGTAGCGGTCAAGTCGATTTCGTTGCCGACGGACCAGACGACGATGGACGGATGATTGAAATTTTGGCGCACCAGTTCGGTCAGTTGCTGTCGCGCATTGGCCGTGAACGCCGCATTCGCGGGTGAACCGTCGAATGACACTTTGTTAACCAGAGGAATCTCTGCCCACGCCAGAATTCCTCGTTCATCGGCCAGCTGGTAAGAATACTCGTCGTGCTGGTAATGGGCCAGGCGTACGGCATTTGCGCCCAGGTCTTGGAGCATATCGAAATCCTGGCGCTGTTCGGCGTGCGAGACGGCCCAACCCTTTACCGGCCGATCCTGATGCATGGATGCGCCTTTCAAGAACATGCGCTCGCCGTTGAGGAACAGGCCGCGCTCGGGATCGAACTTCACGCTGCGAAGCCCCAGTGTTTGGTTTACGGAGTCGAGAATCGCTCCGCTTTGCGAACGAATGATCATACTGACTTGATACAGGTAAGGATCGCGCGTACCACTCCACAGGTGCGGAGCGTCAAGGTGCAGCTGCGTTTGCAACTCGAAGATCCCCGGTGCCGCGGTAGTCTTGAGCGAGCGCGAGGCCACGGTTGCTCCGGTGGCGTCTCGAAGGGTGAATGCCACCACAACGCGCTGCGGCATCTTGAGCTCATTGGCGATGCGGCCCGACAGCTGTAAATTCGCGGTCCCGGGCGGCACTGCGGCCGGTAGGCCGGCTCCCGCATCGACATCGAGCAGGCGCGCATACACTCCGGGACCGCCGAAGTCGAGCATGTCCACATGCACTGGATTCATGACGATCAGCGAGACCTCGCGATAGATGCCGCCAAACATAAAAAAATCACCGGATAGCGGGATCACATCCTGCGTGCTCGACCCCGGCCGCGGCCGGCTGTTGTCGGCCTTCACCACCAAGACATTGTCGGCACCGGCATGGATGCAGGTGGAGGCATCGAAGCGAAATCTTGCAAAGGCGCCGGCATGCTTGCCGAGATATCGGCCGTTCAACCAAACATCAGCCACCGTGCTCACCGCATCGAATTGCAAAAAATAGCGTGAACCCGCGCGGGCCGGCGGCGCTTTGAAATGCAGCCGATACCAGCCGATCCCCTGCACGTCGTTTGAAAGCGGCGAGCGCTCAGTGCCTTCATTGCCGATACGATTCCACGTATGCGGCACATCGACGCTGCCCCACGACGCATCGTCGAATCCAGGCGCTTCGACGTTTTCTAGGTCCTGCGACTGCATGAAGCGCCATCCCGCGTTCAGCGGCGCGCTGACCCGCACATCCTGGGCGCCAGCCACCATCGTAGCCGCGAGCGCCAATGTTGCACCTGTCCATCGGCGAAATCTTCGAAGGCGCACTGTCATTCCCCTTGGCCGCTCACCAATTTGTCATCGTGCCGTCTTCGAGCCGATTGACCGGAACATAGGCCCGGGATGCATGGATCCCGATGTAAAGCGGCAGGCATTGGGAAACACGGCGTCCGTCTCGCTGGTGTGGAATGCGGCGCGGCGGCCATGCATACCGGCGATAAAGCTCAGTATGGCGGGTCGCGCATCAAATTGCTGCCGAAATCCCTACGGGCCGCGGGTGGACCCCCAACGCGAAGATCTCGCGTGGCTGTTGAGCACCGATGAGCCGTCACGGCAAATCGAATTGAACGGCGCATACTTGGCGAATCGGCTGCAAGGGCAATCCACACGAGAAGCCCAGAGACAGCGCTGATGATTGCATCGCGAGTGGTGTCGCACGGCGGCGCGATTGTTCCTAAATCGGTATCGCATCCTGGTGAAGCATGAACATTCGGGAAATACTTGCATTGGCGCCGGTGATTCCGATACTCACCGTCAGCGATCTTAAGCACGCGGTGCCCTTGGCGCGCGCACTCACTGTCGGGGGCCTGCGCGTGTTGGAAATCACTCTTCTAACCGCCGTCGCCACGAGCTGCATCGAGGCGATTCGCAAAGCGCTGCCGGACGCCCTGGTCGGCGCCGGCACCCTAACTAAGCCGGCGGATTTTGCCGCCGCCGGTCGCGTCGGCGCTCAATTCGGCGTAGCACCGGGGCTTACACCGGAACTTGCGGCCGCGGCACGCGGCGCCCGCTTCCCGCTGTTGCCGGGCGTCATGACGCCAACCGAAGTCATTGCCGCGCGCCTGGCGGGATTCAATGTACTGAGGCTTTTCCCGGCGCATCAGTTGGGCGGCGCCGGCATGCTGCGTGCGCTGGGCGCGACCTTTCCCGATGTTTTATTCTGCCCCACCGGGGGCATCACGCGTGCGAGCGCGCCCGATTACTTGGCGCTCAGCAATGTCGTAGCGGTCGGCGGATCTTGGATGGCGCCGCCGGAAATGATTGCTGCAGGGGATTGGCACGGCATCGAGGCATTGGCTCGGGACGCTGCCGCGCTCAAGGTAGGATTAATTACATAGGTTAGCCAGGGCTCGTCTCAACGGGCCTATAATCCCCTGATAACTTACTAATTTCCTGTTTAACTTATCCTGCGACGCTTGGGCTCGGGGCTGCGCCACTGCTTGAGCAACTAGTGTTAAATTATAGCGCTCTCGGCGCGTGTCATCTGCGCCGCAAAAAGGAATCCCATTGACTCAAAGTTTGGTCAGCAATTCCGCAACGAGCCCCGACACGGCGGAGGAAATCGCGCGCGACGTGGCGGCCGTCAACAAGCTCTCGGCGGTGCCGACGTTGTTGGAAGTGTTGTGCGAGACCACTGGTATGAGATTCGCCGCGGTCGCACGCGTCACGGAAAGCACGTGGACAGCCTGCGTGGTTAAAGACGACATTAATTTTGGCTTGAAGCCGGGCCAGCAATTGGATCTGGAAACCACGCTTTGCATTGAATCCAAAAGAGCCAATGACAGTATCGTCATTGAGCGGGCAAGCACCGACCCTCGCTACTCCAATCATCACACGCCTCAGATTTACAAAATAGAAAGCTACGTCTCGGTGCCCATTGTATTGGCGAGCGGCCGCTATTTCGGGAATCTATGCGCCATCGATCCTGCACCCGCTAAAGTAGCGGACCCTAAGATCGTCAGCATGTTCACGCGATTTGCGGCGCTCATCGCAATGCAGTTGGATAGCGAAATGGCCCGACAGGAAGATCAAACGGCACTGCGCGACGCGAATTCGGCCAACGATCTGCGTGAACAATTCATTGCCATCCTAGGCCACGATTTGCGCAATCCGCTGCAGGCCGTTTATTCCGCGGGAGTGTTGCTGGAGAAAAAAGTCACCGACCCCGTTCTGCAGGGTGTGGCGGCGCGCATTCGCGTCAATGTGAAGCGGATGTCCTCTTTGATCAACGATGTGTTGGATTTCGCGCGAGGCAAGCTTGGCGAAGGTATGGGCGTCAAAATCAGTGAAGTGGAGGATATCGATGCAGGCTTGCAAGCGGTGGTCAGAGAGTTTCAAGATGGCCAGCCTAATCGGCAAATCATGGCGAATATCAGCGTGACCCGCAAAGTGCGCTGCGATCTCGGGCGGGTTCAACAAGTTGCTTCCAATCTCATCGGCAACGCGTTGAAGCACGGCTCGCCCGAAGGTCCGGTGAAGGTATCTGCCCGAGCTGAAAACTCCGATTTGGTTCTCAATGTCTGGAATGCCGGCGAGCCCATTCCTCCTGAAAGCATCAGCAAGCTTTGCGAGCCGTTTTGGAAGCATTCCCCGAACGGCAATCGAGAGGGGCTCGGGCTGGGACTTTATATTTGTTCACAGATCGTGCGCGCGCACGGCGGCACATTGTCTGTGACATCGAGCGAAGAGAGCGGCACCGATTTCACCGCACGGTTGCCGCTAGATTCCAATCATTTTGACCACCACGCCGGCAATAATCGCGCCCAGTAACGGGCCGACGATAGGGACAAAGGCGTAAGCGAAATCCGAGCCGCCCTTGCCCGGGATGGGCAGCAACGCATGCATGATCCGTGGGCCCAGATCGCGCGCCGGATTGATGGCATAACCGGTCGGCCCGCCCAATGACAGGCCGATTCCCCACACCAGGAATCCCACGAGAAAAGGACCCATGCCCGCGCTTAAGCCGACACCGGTGCCATACTTTGAGGAAATTGCCGCCGCCGCCAGCACCAGCACGAAGGTGCCGATGCTTTCGGTAAGGATGTTTGCCAATGGCGCTCTAATGGCGGGAATCGTGGAGAAGCAAGCCAGTTTGTCCAACGGTTCCGGCGTTTTTTCCCAATGCGACAGGTAGCTGAGCCAGACTAACGCTGCGCCGAGCATGGCGCCGAGGAATTGCGCCGGCACGTACGATGAAAGCCGGCTCCAATCCCCACTGGAAATGGCGACACCGACCGTCACCGCAGGGTTCAAATGCCCGTCGCTGCCGATCGCCAGTGCGGTGAATATGCCCGCCATCACCGCAAAACACCAGCCCGTGCAAATGACCATCCAACCTGATTTTTCCCCCTTGGTTTGGCGCAAGACCACATTCGCGACGACGCCGTTGCCGAGCAACATCATAATCATCGTGCCCAGGAATTCCCCAAGAAATGCCGAATGCATGCGCGCTTACTCCAGCCAGTCGAGAGAGCGTCCCACTGCTCGCTGCCAAGACCCATACAGAGCGCTGCGTCGGGTTTCCGTCATTTTCGGTGTCCAGCGTTTATCGACTGCCCAGTTGCTGACGAGATCGTCACGGTTGCGCCAATAGCCCACCGCGAGACCTGCCGCATAGGCGGCTCCCAACGCGGTGGTTTCGGTGATTTTCGGACGCACCACCGGAGCATCGAGAATATCCGCCTGAAATTGCATGAGCAGTTCATTACCCACCATGCCGCCATCAACGCGGAGCTCCGGAATCCGGATTGAGGAATCTCGTTCCATCGCGCTCAACACTTCGCGCGTTTGAAACGCCGTGGCTTCCAGGACCGCCCGTCCGATGTGCGCTCGAGTCGCGTAGCGCGTCAGCCCCGTGATGGTGCCGCGCGCACGCTCATTCCAATGCGGCGCATACAGCCCGGAAAATGCAGGTACAAAATAAACGCCGCCATTGTCCTCCACTTCTGCCGCCAGTCTTTCCACCTCGCTGCTGCTGCTGATCAGCCCTAAGTTATCGCGCAACCACTGCACCAAGGCGCCGGTTACCGCGATCGAGCCCTCGAGCGCGTAGCACGCCTTTTCTTTGGCGATTTTATAGGCCACGGTTGTGATCAATCCGGCCGCAGAAGGAATGGGTTTTTCGCCCGTGTTCATGAGCAGAAAACATCCGGTTCCGTAAGTATTCTTCGACTCGCCGGGTCGAAAGCACGCCTGGCCTACCAACGCCGCTTGCTGATCTCCCAGAATGCCGGCAATAGACACCCCGACGAGCGCCGGCGTTCGAACTTCACCATAGACTTCGCTGGAGGCAACAATGCGTGGCAGCACCCCGGGAGGAATCAAGAATTCCTCGAGTAGGCCCGCATCCCAATCGAGGGTGGCCAGGTCCATCATCTGGGTGCGGCTGGCATTGGTGACATCGGTAATGTGCAGCCCGTTTTTGGTGCCGCCGGTCAGGTTCCATAGCAGCCAGGTGTCGATGTTGCCGAACAATAGGTTACCGGCCGCTGCTTCTGCGCGCGCCTGCGGCACGCTGTCCAAAAGCCACCGCAGCTTGAGCGCACTGAAGTAGCTGGCAAGCGGCAGTCCGGTCTTGGCGCGAAAGCGGTTGGGCCCACCATCGCGGGCGTATTCCCCGACGAGCTGATCGACGCGCGTGTCCTGCCAAACCAAGGCGTTGTGCTTAGGCTTTCCGCTGCGCCGATCCCACAGTATCGTGGTCTCACGTTGATTGGTTATACCCACCGCGGCGAGATCGTTGGGCCCGAGCCCTGCGCGCCCTAGGGCCGCGCCTGCGACTTCCTGCGTGTTTTGCCAGATCTCCATTGGATCATGCTCGACCCAACCGGGTTTGGGGAATATCTGCTTATGTTCCTTTTGCGCCGAGCTGATAATGTTGCCGCCGCGGTCAAAGACGATGAATCGCGTGCTCGTCGTTCCTTGATCGATTGCACCTACGTATCGGGTCATGGCTTTCTCATGTTAGTCGGAGTCCGCGTACGCTTTTACAAGGTCGTTCAGAAAATCCCGGCCGATGTAAACGGATTTCACGCTTCTGCGCTCATTCAATCCATGCACGCCATTGCCGTCCGGGTCGCCCCAGCCGCCCGGCGCGCCATAGACCGGAATTCCGATGGCCTCAAGAAAAATACCGTCTGTCGCGCCGGTCGACATGGAAGGAATCAAGGGCACGCCGGGAAAATATTTGGCGACCAGTGTTTCCGCGGGACCGATAATCTTGGGATCGAGGGGTGGCGGCACGGCAATGGGACGAATTGGCGGCACCGGAGTGACCTTGACGTCTGTATCGCCGATGGCCGCGACCAGCGCAGCCTGGGTCGACTCAACGGTTTCGCCCGGGAAAATGCGGCAATTGACGTTGGCGGCTGCGCGTTGCGGCAGAGCGTTGTTGGCATGCCCCCCTTCCAGCAACGTCGCGACGCAGGTGGTACGCAGCATGCTGTGATAGCTGCGATCCTTGGAAACGATGGCCTCGGCGGCCTTGTCGCTGGGGTTTTGCGACAGCGCCACCATCGCAGATCCCAGCTCATCAGCGCGCGCAGCACCGGCCTTGGCGAAAAAAGCGCGCGTGGTATCGGAGAGTTTCACCGGAAACTCGTGATCGCGGATCTTTGTCAGAGCATCTGCCAGCTCATATATCGCATTGCTGCGTATCGGTATGGAACTGTGTCCACCGGCATTGACCGTCTCCAGACGGTAGTTCTGCGCCGCTTTTTCGCCCACCTGAATCGATTCGACCATCAGCTTGCCGTGGCCGTCGGTGCGCCCGCCGCCGCCTTCGTTGAGCGCGAATGCTGCGGCGATCAGATCCGGCTTGTTCTTCGCCAGCCATTGGGCGCCGTTGAACGCATTGGTGGTTTCCTCACCGCACGTGAGCGCGAGCTTAATCGTGCGCTTCGGGTGATAGCCGCTTTTCTTGAAGCGCATCAGCATGTCGACCCAGGTGGCGTCCATGGCCTTCATGTCCGCGGCCCCCCGGGCATAAAAGTATCCATTTTCTTCGATTAAGGTGAAAGGATCCCGGGTCCAGTCCTCGCGCTTGGCTTCCACCACATCCAGATGCCCGAGCAACAACATTGGCTTCGCGGTGTTTGAGCTGCCGGGCAAGACGGCTACCAAGCCACCCTCTTTGGGGTGATCGGGAACGGAGAAGAACGTGAGGTCCTTGCCTGTAAAGCCCGCTGCTTTGAGATGCGTTCCCATCCGTTGCGCGGAGGTGGTGCAGCTTCCCGCGGACAGGGTGGTGTTGGTCTCTACCAACTCTTTATAAAGGGCGCGAAATGCCACCTGATCAGGCCGCAGAGGCGCCATCGGGGTCTCCTGCGCAAGAGCTCCGCCGTACATTGCCGCCGCTAGTCCGAAAACACTGAAGAATCGCTTGTACATCGTTGATCCTAGTTGATGATTCCCGCAATTTTCGCCGATTCCGTCCACAGGCGTGCAGCCGCCGCATCGTCGCGCCCGCCTTGAGTCGGCACCGCGGGCCGACATTGATAGAAATACTCGCCGCTGATATTGGCTACATCGGGAGACGAGGCCAAGTAAACGATGGTCTGCGCGCCTTTCTCCGGAGAGATGGCGAAGATCTTGGCCAGGCGTACCACCCGCGACAGCACACCGCCGCTGGCGTCGCCGAATCGCGTGGCGACGAAACCGGGGTGCAGGCAGTTTGCGGTAACGCCCGTACCGCTCCAGCGGCGCGCAAGCTCGCGAGTGAATAAAATGTTGCACAGCTTGGACCGCCCGTATGCCTTGACCGGGGAATAGCCGTTCGAGCCTTGAAGGTCGTCAAAATCCAGCGTGTAACCCTTGTGGGCGGCCGACGCCGTGCTGACGACTCTCGCCGGCGCACCCGCGACCAAACTAGTGCGCAAGCCTAGGGTCAGTACGAAGTAGGACATGTGGTTGGTAGCGAAGGTCTTTTCCAGGCCGTCCGCCGTGAGATCGCGGGTGCCGAACAAGGCCCCTGCATTATTGATGAGCACGTCGATGCGCGGTTCCGCGGCGCAAATCTCTGCCGCAATGCGTTTCGATTCCGAGATGCGCGACAAATCCCCGTAGAAAATGGAGTGCTTCGCGCCGCCGACGAGCGCCAAACGGTTCAACGCTTCTTGGCCACGCCCCGGGTCGCGCGCGATGAGCACCATCCGCGCGCCAAGAGCCGCCAATCGTTGCGAAGCAACCTCACCGATACCGGATGTCGCACCGGTAATGACGACGACCTTGCCTTTCATTATTCTTGTTCTCCCCTATTGTGCAATGCGCACTCTAACAGCCGGCGTCGATTCGCGAAATCACGTTTGCACCGTTTGGGTGCTGGTTAATAAATAACCTGCGCAATACTCATTTTCGCGTCAATTGCGGCATACTCGAGCCGAAATGCAGACGCGCAACGCGCGGGACCCCGTCACAACACGAAACGAATAGGGAAGGGATCACCATGATTAGTCGTGATGCTTTTGCGCAGGAATTCGAGAGCCTCTTGGAGAAGCTGCCCAAGGAGTACTCTTTCCGCCAAGCGCAGTTTGCTTATCGGGAAGTGGCTTTGCTCATGGCCATTAAGCTACTGCAAAACTATCCGGAAGTTCTGATAGGCCGGCAGCCGGGCCCCAAAGATTTGACGACTCGGGAAGCAGGAGGACCGCGCATGGCCCCGCCACCGCCGGGGGCCGGAAATGGAGGCGTAGGCGTCCCAGACGGAGGCCCCGGGATCGGCCCAAATCCGCATGAACTTTGCTCTTTAATTTGTCAGCTGTTAAACGCGTGATCCGAGGGGATTAGACAAAGCGGCGAAAACGCCGCTAATCGGGCGCAATTCGCTGCGCGAGCTGTGCATTGGATTGATTCACGCGGGTAACGATGGCCTGAAAGTCACTCCTCGGCCACAACGAGGTAAAGTATGGTTCGTGCGTAGCCCACCAAGCGCGGCGCCATCCGAGTTCCGCCGCCCTGCCAAGATCACGCACCGCATCATCACCTAGTCCTTTTAGGGCATAAACTCTGGCCCGAAGCTCATACGTGCCGCAGCGCTCCACGCCCGCCGCTATCATTTTATCGAGCATGCCGAGAACCGTATCCAAGTCGCGCTGTGCGGATGAATTGTCACCCAATGCGAGCTCTGCGACGGCAAGATCAATCCGGTAGGAGCTGCCAATGGGCGTAGCCGCTCGCGCTGACCACGGACCCTCGGCGGATTCCTTTTCTCGATCCGGTGCCACGACGGCTCGTGCGATCAGTTCTTTGGCGGCAGGCGCATCACCCAGTAACAGCCGCGCATATGCCGATTCGAAAAGTGCAGTGGCGTGTGGGGATTTCTCCACCCCAGACGATACTAGATATCGATTCAGCGCCTCTGTTCCCCCTTCCCCGTAAGCCACGCGCAGCAGCGCAACGTCCGCGTCGTCGTTATTTTTAGTTGAGGTTCGGCCTAATTCGACGGCCCGTCGCGCGGGGCCCGCCAGCCCAATCGACAGAAACAGTGTGGTGCGAGTCCAGTAGAGTTCGAAATCGTCGTGCGGTTCAAGCTTGAGTGCAGCGGCATTCCACCGTAGAGCTTCATCAATACGGCCCTGAGATTCGGCGAGCCACGCTAAGCCATCAACCGCTGAAACTGAATCCGGCCTCAAGACTCGCGCGCGATCGCAAGCCTTTGCAGCCTCTGGATACCGCGCTAGATCCTGGAAGACCTTACATAGTTGCTCCTGCAGCGCGGAGTTTAACGGGTCCAAGGCCGCTGCACGCTCATAATCCTTAAGCGCCTCTCGCGGTCGCCCTTCTGCCAGCCCGAGCTTGCCTAACGCGGCGAACGCACCCATGTCATTCAAATTCAGGGCAATTGCATGCCGCAAATCATCTACACCCTCATTCACTCTGGACTGAGACACTCGCAGAAGCCCGCGGGCGGCATACGCGGAGGAAATGCGATCGTCCAGACGCAAGGCTTCGGCTATCAAGGGCTCGACCTGTTCGGTCACCATCGCAACTGGAAGGTGGTGAAAATACCCTTGATTCAATCGAGCGTAGGCCAATTCAATATAGACGGGCGCAAATTTTGGATCAGCGTTTCGCACTTGTACAAACAGGTCAACAGCGCGTTCGGTCGATTCCGCCGTTAGCTGCTGAGCGTAATACCGTCCGAGCAAGAACAGTTGATAGGCATGGGCGTCCGCTGTGCGTCTCGCGGCGAACTGCCGTTCCGAATCCGTTGTAAGGCGGACCTTCAGCGTTTCCGCCACTGAGCGCGACACGTCCTCTTGAATTTTTATCGCATCCTCGGCGGGCCGGTCGAACGTCTCTGACCATAGGTGATAGCCGTTGCGGGCATCGATGAGCTGCACCGTGATTCGCATGTGATCGCCGGATCGGCGCATCGAACCCTCGAGTATTTGGTTGGTATCGAGTGCCTTGCCAATTTTCCGAACATCTTCGTCCCTGCCTCGGAATGCAAACGCGGATGTGCGCGCCACCACGCGTAACGTCGGTATCTGCGCAAGCCAGCTGGAGAGTTCTTCCGTAAGGCCATCGCAAAAGGATTGGTCGGCTTTCTCGGCGGTCATATCGATGAAGGGCAACACGACAATCGAGTTGGTAGCCGATGCCGCCCGCTGTCCGGTAGATGATTTCAGCCAAACCAGCACACCCGCAGCGATCAACGCGATCAGCAGAGACCCGGCGAGCATGGCCGGCATCCTGCTCCTCTTAGCCGGCGCAATTGCTGAGACCGGAAGTGGCGACTCTAAAACAGGCTCTGTCTGCGGTGCCTCGCTTGGCGCAGTCAAGGGCCGCACTGGCGCAATGATCCGATAACCCTTGCGCGGCACGGTCGCAATATAAGTTGGATCCGCGTCTGTATCGCCGAGTAACTTGCGCAGCTGCGACACGGCTTGATACACGGACGCAGAACCGACGACAACGCCGGTCCAGACTTCATTGAGCAGACGCTCGACGCTGACGACCTCCCCGGCGGAGTTCGCCAGACAGATCAGCAATCGCATGGTGCGAGGCTCGAGTTTGTGCGTCTCAGAGCCTTTGGATATCGTATCGACCGAGGGATTTACGATCCACTCGCCGATCTGTAACGGACCTTCGGAGTCGCCGGCCGGCA
>DASWUU010000288.1:0-2627 GCA_036401515.1 Steroidobacteraceae bacterium | reverse complement strand
GTCGATCCTTTTCATGACATCCGCGGGCCCGTGGCGTATTCCGCGGTAAGTCATCCCTATCAATGCGTCATCATTCGTTTTGAGCACCAGGCGGACGTCCAATGTCGTGGCACCATCAGGCCGAAGACCCTGCCAATCGCTTGCGCCCTCCAGGACGATCCCCGAGAGGCGATCGCCTTCGAAACTGCCGCCGGGAACAACGCCGATTCGACGCAAAGTCCCGGGGATTTCCCCAACGATCTGCAGCGGTTTCACGTCCAATCGCATTGCGAAGAGGGGCTGCGCCCGGAGCGACTTCAGAGCCTCAGGCAGGGTGTTAAAAAAAGCGGCTGTTGGCGTCATGATTCCCTCACGCTCATGGGTGTAATATTCACAACCCAGAGACGCATATGGTGACCCGTGACTTCTAAAACCTCAAGGTCGGACCCGGCATTCATCGAGCGGCAAAAGAGTCGGCTGACCAAAATGCGCCAGCAGATCCTGCGGGTCCGGCGTGATCTCGAGAATGAACAGGCGGGTGCCAAAGGCGAATTAAGCGGGCAAGCGCACGAGTTCGAAGACGACGCTCAAAAACTCACCACCCTGGAGCTGGAAGAGAATCTGGAAGTGGCGGAAGAGGGTCGGTTAGCCGCCATCGAGCGCGCGCTGCAGAAGATCAACGAGGGGACGTACGGCTTGTCGGATGCGAGCGGAGCGCCGATTCCCAGTGAACGGCTCGAGGCCTATCCAGAAGCGCTGCACACCCTTGAAGAACAGCAAGCCCGGGAAGCGAGCGACACGTCGCGCTAGCGACCCCCATAAACGATGAGAGGTAAGAGTAACCATGTCTGCACCAACTGAACGCGCAATCCTCGCCGGCGGCTGTTTCTGGGGCGTCCAGGATTTGCTGCGCCGCTATCCGGGCATCGTGTCCACCCGCGTCGGGTATTCCGGAGGCGATGTGCCGAATGCGACGTATCGCAACCACGGCACCCACGCGGAAGCGGTGGAAATCCTTTTCAACCCCAAGCTCATCAGCTATCGCAAGCTGTTGGAGTTTTTCTTCCAAATACATGATCCGAGCACCCTCAATCGCCAGGGAAATGATCGTGGCTTGAGCTATCGTTCCGCGATCTTCTACACCAGCGATGAACAGAAACGGATTGCTGAGGACACCATCGAGGATGTCGAGGCATCGGGGCTTTGGCCCGGAAAAGTCGTGACCGAAGTCGCTCCGGCGGGCGCTTTCTGGGAAGCCGAGCCTGAACATCAGGATTACCTGGAGCGAATCCCGGGCGGGTATACCTGCCATTTTATCCGCCCCGAGTGGAAGCTCCCGGTACGCCCCGCTGCCCGCCAGGCTTAAAGGCGCGGACCATAGCCTCGTAACCAATTGATATAATAAGGTTTTAGGCGATCGCATCGTCTGGTACGGTGAACGCGCGCCGAGCGCCCACCCGGCCGGCCACCGCAGGCCTACACCTTTTTGAGGCAAAATCACTTGAAACCCGGCGCTATTGTTCCTAGGCTGCGCATCAAACCGTAAGCAATCGAAGGTCTTGCGCGCGTTTATTCAATAAAATCAGAAAGAACCGCACTCTTTATCTTAGGGATGGTGTCACATGGCTACACAGGCTCGATCAATCGCTTCACTGACAATCTCATTCGGGCTTGTCGCCATTCCGGTGAAGCTCTATTCGGCCACGGTGTCCTCCGAGCGACTCTCTTTTAATCTGCTGCGCCAAAAAGACGGCTCGCGGGTCAAGCAGCAATACGTCGCCGTCAACGACGGCAAGCTGGTGGAGCGCGCGGAAATGGTCAAGGGCTACGAGTTTGCCAAGGACCAATATGTCATCTTCAGCCCGGAAGAATTGAAAGCGCTCGAGGACACGACCAGTCACGCCATCGACATTGGTCAGTTTGTTCCGCTGGAATCGGTGGACCCGGTGTACTTCGACGGCACGTACTATTTGGCTCCCGACAAGGGCGGTGCGAAGCCCTACACGTTGCTCGCCACGGCGCTTCGCAAGCAGCGCCAATGCGCCATCGGCCGCTGGATCTCGCGTGGCAAGGAGCACATCGTGGTCATAAGGCCCATCGAGGACGGACTGGCACTGCATCAACTGCACTTCAAGGCCGAGGTGCGCGCGCTCAAAGATTTGGGCATCGAGGCCGCGCCGGTATCCGAGCCCGAATTGAAGCTGGCACAACAATTGATCGAGCATTTAGCGGCAAAGCGCTTTGACCCCAATGAATACTCCGATGAGCATCGTGCCCGCGTGCAGGCAGCGATTCAGAAAAAGGTCGAGGGCAAGGAAGTTTCCATTGCCGAAGGTCCGGTTGCGGCCAAGAGCGGCAATGTGATCGATCTCATGGAAGCGCTGCGTGCCAGCATCGATGCACGCGGATCCAAGTCCGCCGATCTCAAAGAACGCAAGGCGCCCAAGCGTGCGGCCGCGGCAGGGTCCGCGCGCAAGTCCGCTCGAAGATGAGATGCATGCCTATGACAGCAAAGATCTGGAGCGGCTGTTTGGGTTGCCGCCCTCCGCCGTCCGGGCTCTAGCGCGCGCAGGCAACATCAACCCAGTCAGGCGCGCGGGCAGGCTGCACTATTCCTTTCATGACCTGGTCGTGCTGCGCACCGCGAG
>DASWUU010000287.1:0-1690 GCA_036401515.1 Steroidobacteraceae bacterium | reverse complement strand
GGACGTCCTGAAGCGCTCCTTGACTGCCAGCCTCCCGTGGGGGCAATGTTGGGGGCCTTCTGAGAAACTTAGAGTACGAGGCCCCCAATCGATGGCTCTCACCGAAACCGCAGTTCGAAACGCTAAACCTCGCGAGAAAGCCGTAAGCGTCCGGTGCCGGCCATATTGACGATCAGACTTTAATTTTACTGAGCGCCAGATTCGCAGCGTCCAGATCGAATCGCTTTGGATCGAAGCGGCCACCGACCCATTCCAGATATCGATCATGATCCTCATGTTCTGAGTCTGCGATTGCCTCTAGGAACTCAGCGTAGCCGTGCACACCGCCGACGTCCTCAGGAGGGCACGCATTGGCACCGTCGCTGCAGTGAACCAGAGACGGCGCGACGTCGGCGTGAGGATGCTGGTCTTCAACCACCACGACGTGATGCCAAGAGTCGCCGAAGTCGTAGAGATAGTCGAAGCAGCGCGCGTCGAGTCCCAGTGCCTTTACGAGAACGATGTTTCTCTCATCAATGTGCTCGAGCTCTTCGGCAAGATCGGGATCCGGATCGGCGTACTTTGCGCCGCTGATGAGAAACTCGTGCAGGTGGCTGTTGGTCCAGCCGAGTGCGGTCTGAAATACTTTATGCAGTTTAGGCAGTTTTATGATCTCAGGAACGATGAGGCGACGCCAGACCGTCGGGCTGACGCCGAGCAACTCGATCCGCAGCTGCCAGGACCAGGCTTGCTTGCGGCTCGGCGCGGCGAGTCGCTTTGCCATTACGCAGCGATCCGCTGTTGATCGAACTTTATACTCAAGTTCCAAGGCAGCAGTTCATCAATGCGATTAATCGGGTGATCGGCGATATGCGTAAGGATGTAGCGCAGGTACGCTTCCGGGTCGATGTCGTTAAGCTTGGCGCTGCCAATGAGGGAATAAATTGCGGCGGCGCGCTCGCCGCCGCAGTCGGCGCCGGCGAAGAGATAATTTTTGCGACCTAAGGCAACTGCACGAAGCGCCCGCTCAGCGGCGTTGTTGTCGATCTCGATGCGTCCATCATCGCGATATCGGGTGAGGGACTTCCAGCGCGCGAGGGCATAGTGAATGGCGCCGGCGAGATCGGATTTTTTGGAAAGCTGTTTGACAGTGCCGAAGAGCCACTGATGGAGATCCTCGAGCTTAGGACCTGCGCGAGCTTGGCGCGCTTGGCATCGCAACGGCGCGGCCTGCCCGCGGATATCGGCCTCGATACCGTATAGCTCGCCGATGCGGGCCAAAGCTTCACTCGCCAACGGCGAATCGGTGGCGGCGTGAATATCGAAGAACTTCCTTCGCACGTGTGCCCAACAGGCCGCCTCTTTGATCGGATGGTTCGCATCCGCATCGTTATATAGCCGATCGAATCCGGCATAGCCATCTGCCTGCAGGATCCCGCGGAAGGCTTGCAAATGTCGGCGCGGATGCTCGCCCTTGCGATCCGGAGAGTACGCGAACCACACGGCGGGCGGAGACTGATCGGCCGCGGGACGATCGTCGCGCACATAGGTCCACAAGCGTCCCTGGCGCGTTGTGCCTCGCCCGGGGCACAGCACGGGTACCGGTGTATCGTCGGCATGGACTTTATCCGCGGCGAGTACATGGCGACTGATCGCGGCCACTAAGGGTTCGAGCAAGTGACTGGCGGATCCCACCCAATCGGCGAGCGTC
>DASWUU010000286.1:0-2627 GCA_036401515.1 Steroidobacteraceae bacterium | reverse complement strand
CCAGGCCGCCGTCGGGCAGCGCTCCGCGCACAGTCCGCAGTGCACGCATACATCTTCATCTTTCACCATCACCCGCGCGGTTTGCGGCAGAGCCGCCGAAACATACAACGCCTGCGTCGGATTGGTGGCCGGCGCCGTCAGGTGCGCGCGCAGGTCAGGTTCGGCGCCGTTTTGGGTAATGGTGAGGCAATCCACCGGGCAGATATCGATGCAGGCATCGCATTCGATGCACAGCTTCGCGGTGAACACGGTCTGTACATCGCAGTTCAAGCAGCGTTGCACCTCGAGCGCCGCCTCTTCGGCCGTGAATCCCAGCTCCACTTCGATGTTGATCTTCTTGAAACGTTCCACCAGGCCCACATGCGGGACCAAGCGCCGTTCCACGCCATTGTATTCGTTCTTGTACGCCCACTCGTGCATGCCCATCTTGCGGCTGGAGACCTTTATGCCGCGCGGCAAGCGCTCCTCGATGGCCTCGTCATGACAGTACTTGTGGATGGAAATGGCGGCCTGATGCCCATGTTCCACCGACCATATGATGTTCTTCGGCCCAAACGCCGCATCGCCGCCGAAGAACACTTCCGGCAGGGTCGATTGAAAGGTGACGCCATTGACCTTGGGCACATTCCATTTGTCGAGCTCGATGCCGATGCCCTTCTCGATCCAAGGAAACGCGTTTTCCTGGCCGATGGCCAAGATCACGTCATCGCAGGGGAAAAACACATCGCCCAGCGAGCGCGTCGCCTTGATGTCGCCGTTCTCGATGTCGTATTCCAATTTCTCGAACGTCATGCCGGTCAGCTTTCCAGCTTCGGTGATGAAGGCCTTCGGTGCGTGGTTGATGACGATCTCGACTTTCTCTGCCTCGGCATCCTCGAGTTCCCATTCGGACGCCTTGAAAAACTGACGCGGCTTGCGCGCCATGACTTTCACGTCCCTGGCCCCGAGACGCAGCGAGCTGCGGCAGCAATCCATCGCGGTATTGCCCACGCCGATGATCAAGACGCGCTCGCCCACCCGGTCGATGTGCCCGAAAGCCACCGACTCCAGCCAGGTGATGCCGATGTGAATGCGGTCGGTGTCGTGGCGACCGGGTAACTCCAGTTCCTTGCCTTTCGGCGCCCCGGAGCCGACGAATACGGCGTCGAACTCGCCCTGATCCAACAGCTGCTTCATGCTCTTGACTGGGGTGTTCAGCCGCAGGTCCGCGCCTATGTCGATGATGTAGCCGATCTCTTCGTCGAGTACCTTGGCGGGGAGCCTGAATGCCGGAATATTGGTGCGCATCAATCCGCCAGGCACACCGTACTGCTCGAAAATCGTGACCTCATAGCCCAAGGGCAGCAAATCGTTGGCGACGGTGAGCGAAGCGGGCCCTGCGCCGATGCAGGCAATGCGCTTGCCATTTTTCTCGCGCGGCGCTTTGGGCAGCAAGGCCGTGATGTCGTCTCGATTATCGGAGGCGACGCGCTTTAATCGACAGATGGCGACGGGTTTCTCTTCGATGCGGCCCCTGCGGCAGGCGGGCTCGCAAGGCCGGTCGCACACGCGCCCCAAAATTCCCGGAAAGACGTTGGAGTCGCGGTTCACCATGTAGGCCTCGGTGAACTCGCCTTGGGCGATGAGGCGGATGTATTCGGGGACGTCGGTATGCGCCGGGCATGCCCACTGGCAATCTACCACTCGATGAAAGTAGTCCGGTTTGGAAGTATCGGTCGGCTCCATGTTACCTCGTGATTATCCGTCAAAACCCATAGGCGAAGTATAGCGGTCAGACTCGGGATGAGGTGTGATACGGGACAATCTCTCGCTGAGGCTGCTTGCGGCGGGTGCGCTCGCTGGCTAAACTTGAGAGGCAACGGTTAGGTCCAATAAACCGTTGAAATCCATCACTATTCTGGCCTGCGACGGTAACATGATTCTCATACAAGGCCACGACGCGACGTGCCCGCATTGTTGGGAGACCATCACGCTGACTTTGGACCTGTCGGTTGCCGAGCAAACCTATGTCGAGGACTGTCCGGTCTGCTGCAAGCCGCTGATCGTGTCGTACACCGCGAACAACGGCGAAGTCGACGCCTTCAACGTGGAAGCCTCGGATTGAAACCTGGCCTTAAGGCCGCGCCGCGGGGCGGATGGCGGATGCTGCGCATCCTCATTTTATTGCTCGTGCTGCTCATCGTCGCGCTAACCACATGGCAGGACCGCTACCGCAGCACACGCTGGCGTGAGCCGCTCTACGTCGCCATCTATCCCATCCCGGCCGACGACAGTGCCGTCACTCAAGCCTATCTCGCCGCGCTCGACGCCGCGGATTTCGAGCCCCTGCATGAGTTTTTCATGCGAGAAGCGCAGCGTTATCGCTTAACTGTGGCGGAGCCGGTCAAGATAAGACTGAGACCTCAACTGCACTCCTCGCCGCCGCAACGCGCCTCGAACGCGGGCATGGTCGGTACGGCCTTGTGGAGTTTAAAGCTTCGCTACTGGGCGTGGCGCGTCAGCGGACACGCCGGCGAACCGGAAGACATTCGCATTTTCGTGCTCTACCATGATCCGGCGCTGACGCAGCGTGTGCCGCATTCCCTGGGTCTGACCAAGGGACTGATCGGTGTGGTCTATGCCTTCGC
>DASWUU010000285.1:0-5704 GCA_036401515.1 Steroidobacteraceae bacterium | reverse complement strand
TGGCTCGAGCGTCGCCATCAAGTTTGATCTGTGGGACAACGGCGGCGAGGGCAACAATTCCACCGGCTTTTACACCAATGGGGCCTCGCCGACGGTCCCGGCGCTGGATCTAACTCCCTCGGGAGTGAACCTGCACAACGGCAATCCCGTGCGTGCGCACATCACCTATGACGGCACGACGTTGAACCTGACGCTCACCGATCTGGTCACGAATGCGAGTTTCAGTGCCTCGACGGCCATCAATATTCCTGCTGTCGTCGGCGCCAATACGGCCTATGTCGGCTTCACCGCCGGCGCCGCCGCGGCAGGCGCCAACCAGTCCATATTGAACTGGACCTACAGCAGTGGCGGCAGTGGAACGGGCACGGCCCCCATCATCAACGATCCGACGGGCTTTAGCAGCTCGGCAAGCTTGAGCTTCGTCGCTGGGGCGGCCCTGACCAGCGGTGCACTGCAATTAAGTAGCGCCTCGGGCGGCATCCAGGCCAATGCGGCGTGGTATGCGACGCCCGTGAAAGTGCAGAGCTTCACCACCGACTTTACCTTCCAGCTCACCTCGGCCGCAGGCGATGGCTTTACCTTCGCGCTGCAGAATGCGGGAGCGACTGCCGTCGGGCAGCCGGGCGCCGGTCTTGGCTATCAAGGCATTGGCTCGAGCGTCGCCATCAAGTTTGATCTGTGGGACAACGCCGGCGAGGGCAGTAATTCCACCGGCTTTTATACAAGTGGGGCCTCGGCCACCATCCCGGCCCTGAATTTGACTCCCTCCGGAGTAAATTTGCACAACGGCAACCCCGTGCATGCGCACATCACCTACGACGGCACGACGTTGAGCCTGACGCTCACCGATCTCCTTACGGGTGCGAGTTTCAGTGCCTCGACGGCCATCAATATCCCTGCTGTCGTTGGCGCCAACACCGCCTATGTCGGCTTCACCGCTGGTACCTTCCAGGCCGCAGCCAATCAGTCCATCTTGAATTGGACCTATACCGCGCCCTAAGTTAGGCAGATGAGGTTTCGTCACTTCACGCCGATCTTCACGCCGACAAAAAAAGCGCGCGGCATGGCGGGGCTCTGAAACCTATTATCGACACCGGCGGCGTTGGATTCGGCCGTGGCGGGGATGCCGGGGGCCCCGACGCCGGTTGGATCGCTGAACAAACCGAAGGTGGCATAGCGTTCATCGAAAACGTTCTGGACGTTGGCAAAAATTTCCCATTGCGCGTTCACGCGATAGGACGTGCGCACGCTCACCACGTGGTATCCTGGGAGCTGCGCATTTTGATTTGATTCATCTCCGCGGTAAAAAGAGCTCGAGGCCAGAACGAGCGATGAACCGAGCGACCAATGGCTCGACACCGAATAATCGACGCCGAGCTTGAGACGGTTTAGGGGAATGAGAGGCAACCGATCGCCGGGTAATACCTGGATGTTGCCATCGATGTTGTGAAACGGATTGAACGGAGATTTCATCAGCAGCGGCGAACGAAAGGTCGCATCGACGTAGCTGTATTGCGCATACCCCGACCATGACTTGAACTGGTAATTGAAGCCTGATTCGAAGCCTTGGCGGCGAGTCGAGCCGATGTTCTGGAAAAAGCCGCTGCTGACCGACGAGGCAATACCATAAATGTCGTCGCCGGAATTCGTCCTGAAAACGCTGGCATTCCAGGAAAGCTTTCCCGGAACCTCTGCGGATTGTCCGCGCAAGCCCGCCTCAACCGTGTGCGCAATGACCTGGCGTAAGCTCGGCGGATCACCGGCGAGGCTCGATGGCAGCACGCACGGCCGCGAGGGGTCAGAGCATTCGATCTCACTCGCCGTCGGCGCGCGGTTATTGGTCGAGTAGCCTAGATAGGCGGTGGTCTTTGATGTGAGCTTGTACGTGGCGCCGAGCGCAGGGTTGAAATGGGTAAAACGGTTACTCCCGCTCAAAGCGCTGCCGCGCAGATCCGTGAGATCGATTTTTGCGACGTTGTACCGGCCGCTGGCCGTTAACGAGAACGCGGCAGTCATGTCAAAGGTGTCCGTCAGATAAATCCCGTAATACTTGTTGGTGGCGTCCAACATCACCGGAGATGCGGGGAAGCCGGCCGCCGGGGAACCGGTCCCCTCGGGCGTATCCACCTGCACGAGAGGCTGGACCGTCAGCGAGGCATCGAGCGGACCGACTTGGGTGGCCGAGAAAAAATTCGTCTCGGCGGCATCGACAGTCGCCCCCAGCGCCAAGCCGTTGCCGTGACCTAAAATGGATGCACTCTCCGTCATTTGCCATGAAGCACCGGAGCCGTTCGATCGGATTCGCTCGAAGTCGTTTTGGCCGATGGGTGTGGTACCGCCATGAGTAATATCCGGGATGAGCGCACCGGCGGCATCGGTGAGCGGAGTCGAGCCATCCGCTTGGCAGAGTGCTCCGGCCGTATTCCCGCCGGCACAAGCGGTGTACGCCGAAGCATTGCCGTTGGAAACGGCTTGCCGGAAGTTCCTCGAGTACAAGACGCTTTGCATCGCCAGCGTATCGGTGAATCTCATTTCGGCATTGAGGGTGATGAAATCGAGCGTGTTCAAGTTCGCTTGAGGGTTGGTAAACACATTCTCTCGGTTGATCGCAAGGGATTGAACCGGCGCAGCGCCTTGGCCAAACAAGCCATTGTCGGCGCGCACGTAACTTAAATCCATGCTGATGCCGCCTTCACGAAGTGCGAGATCGAGGTAGTACTGGCGCAGTGAGTCTCTTGAGAATAGCCGCCACCCGTTTTGGTTCAGCAAACGTGCGGCGCCATAGATCCCGAACGTTCCGTTGTTGGCCCCGAATTCCGCCGCTCCCTGCCGTTGATCAAAGGAGCCGCCGGATAAATCTCCATCGGACCCTTCAAAGGTGAATCCGTTTTTCAGGGTGACCGAGACCGCTCCGCCGAGGGCGTTCAATCCAAATAACGGATTCGCGCTCAAAAGATCAACGCGTCTGATCGCAATGTCCGGAATCAAGTCCCAATTCACTGTGTCGCCGAAGGCTTCGTTAATCCGCACGCCGTTCTGATAAGCCGCGAGGCCTTGCGGTGTCCCGAGGGCCGGGGATGCCTCGAAGCCGCGATACAGGATGTCAGGCTGGAAAGGGTCGGCCAGGGCATCGTTGATGTTGACGCTGCCTAGCCGCGAACTTAAGCCGGTGATGATGCTGGCGGTCCCGTCCTGCCTTAGATCCGAAGAGGACAGGGTTTGCACATTTCCCGCGACCTTCTCCACCGGCACCGTCATGCCGGGAACTGGCGTCGTGCCGACGACGACAATTTGTGGCACAACCCGGGCATCTCCATCTCCCGCACGCGCGGAGACTCCCGCGCCTATGATCGCGGCGACGGCGAAGATCGAAGTGACACGGGCCGCGGCGGTATGGGTCCGGATTGCTTTCACGTTATGCTGAGTGAGTGAACACAGGACGCATCAGAACCCTGTTGGCGCTCCTGATTATATGGGGAGTCTCACAGGCCGGCGTTGCTTCTACGGTTTTTGTGGCACGCCGCGGTTGGCACGTCGATGTCGGCTTAGAAGTCGCCGAGTTGGCGCCGCCGCTGGCATCAGCAGCTGCCGCACTGCCCGGAGCGCGATATCTATTTTTTGGATTCGGCGATCGGCACTATCTACTGGCGCAGAAACACAATGCACCCGTGCTGCTGGCGGCACTGTGGCCCGGGGCCGGAATGATGCTCGTCACCGCGCTATCTGCAGCCCCCGAGCAGGGCTTCGGGACAGAACAGGTGCTTTCCCTGGAACTCAGCGCGGAGCAGATGCAGGCGCTGCAATCCTTTATCTGGAAGTCGCTCGACACGCCAAGCGGCGCATTGCGGGTCTATGCACCGGGACCGTATGCGGACAGCGTGTACTTTGCCGCGTCGATAAAATATTCCGCGCTGCGCACCTGCAACACTTGGGTTGCACAAGCGCTGCGCGCCGCGGGACTGCGCATTCACCCGGCTGGCGTGCTGTTCGCAGGTCAAGTCTGGTCGCGGGTGCGGCGTCTCAAACGAACGCAATTAGAAGAATCCGAACAGGCCACCGGCCAGACTCCCGCCGGCCGGCGGCCCTAGGCTCGGGCGGCAGCCAGGCTGCGCCGGCTAGCAGGGCGGTTTCGTTCCGTCCTGGCAGACCACCGTGGTAGTGGAGTTCGGCGGTACCACTACCGTCGTCTTCGCCGGGGGCGGCGGATTGTTGCTGCTGATGCAACCGGATAGCATCGCCGCCGCCACCAATAGGGTGCTTATAATTTTCATTCCTGTCTCCGCGATTGATAGGACAGCGCACATTTTCAAGCAGGGCGCGCACGGCCACACGGGGTGGATGCCGCAAGCAGCCATGGGCTTAGCGCCAAGGCGTGTGTCATCCGCGTTCCTACATCATAAGGTCCATATCGATTTCGCATAGCCATATGTCCGGCAGCGACTAGGCGGTTTCGCGCGATGCCCGGATAATGCGCACATGGCTACCATCGGCACAGAACGAGTTTTGACGGTACACCACTGGAACGAGACGGTGTTTAGCTTCACGACGACTCGGGATCAGGCGTTGCGGTTCGAGAATGGGCATTTCATCATGCTGGGCCTGCGTATTGACGAAAAGCCGGTGATGCGCGCCTACAGCATTGCGAGTGCGAACCACGAAGAACACCTTGAGTTTCTAAGCATCAAAGTGGCAGATGGACCGTTGACCTCACGCCTGCAGCACATCAAGCCAGGCGATGAGATTCTCATCAGCCGTAAGCCTACGGGAACGTTGTTGTTGCGTGACTTGAAACCAGGCAAGCGCCTATACCTATTGAGTTCAGGCACCGGTCTTGCGCCGTTCATGAGTCTGATCAAAGATCCGGAAGTCTACGAGCGTTTCGAGAAGGTGATCCTCGTCCATGGCGTGCGCTACAGAAGCGAGTTGGCCTATCGCGACTACATTGAGTGGGAATTGACGCATCATGAATATTTGGGCGATCTGGTGCGCGAAAAGCTGGTGTATTTTCCCACCGTGACCCGCGAGCGCTTCCGCTATCAGGGCCGCGTGACCGCCTTGATCGAGACGGGCAAGCTCTTCGAGGATATCGACATGCCCGCACTGGATCCGGCCGAGGATCGGGTCATGATCTGCGGCAGTCCTGCGATGTTGGCGGACCTTTCCGCGATGCTGGACGCGCGCGGGTTTCAAATCTCACCTCACGTGGGCGAGCCCGGCGACTATGTCATCGAGCGCGCATTCGTCGCTCGGTAGGCCCTCTTATGACTCGGCCGCCGACCGAAGAAACTCTCGACAACTGCCGACGATGCGATCTGTGGAAAAATGCGACCCAGGCGGTCCCCGGCGAGGGTTCGCGCGGTGCTCCCATCATGCTCGTGGGCGAACAGCCCGGCGATGAGGAAGATCGGCGCGGGCATCCCTTTGTGGGTCCGGCGGGCCGACTGCTCGATGAAGCCATTGCCGCCGCAGGCCTCAAGCGCGAGCAGCTGTTCGTGACCAACGCCGTTAAACACTTCAAGTGGGAAGCTCGCGGCAAGCGACGGCTGCATAAGCGACCTGGAGCCGGCGAGATCAAAGCGTGCAACATTTGGCTCGAGCAGGAGATGGCCGCGATTAAACCCCGAGTGGTCGTCGCTCTCGGTGGCACTGCGCTCAAGGCCCTGACGCGCTCCTCACTGACCATCGAAGCGGCGCGCCGGCAAGA
>DASWUU010000284.1:0-7522 GCA_036401515.1 Steroidobacteraceae bacterium | reverse complement strand
TGGCCCGGTTCGCATCACGCCACTCGGCATCGCAGGGGACGAGCAGGCGGACCTCTCGGTGCACGGGGGTCTTGAGAAGGCAGTATACGGCTATTCGTTAGACAACTACGCAGACTGGCGCAAGGACTACCCTCGCCACGCCGCGACATTGGTGCCCGGAGGATTTGGGGAGAACTTCTGCATCGAGGGTATTCGCGAAGTTGACCTGTGTGTAGGCGACGTCCACCAAATCGGCAGCAGCACTCTTCAGATCTGCCAGCCTCGCCAACCGTGTTTCAAACTCGCCCTGCGTTTCGCAGACAAGATGATGCCCAAAGCGATGGTCCGCAGCGGCCGCGCCGGCTGGTACTACCGAGTGCTTGAGCCCGGACATGCATCGATCGGCGATGCCGTGCACTTGAAAGATCGTCCCAACCCCGACTTTTCATTTGCGCGGCTCGTGGAACTCATCTCGCACGGCAAGGCGACGCGCGATGAGCTTGAACGGATGCAATCCATGCCCGAACTTGCGAGCAATTGGCGCGCTCGAGCACACGCTCTACTCGATCGTTGATTGATCCGGACGATGCCCGCAACTGGGTCATCGCGCAGGTAGTCCTGTACATCGACCTGATCGAGCGTGTCGATGGAGGGGTGTCCGGGCTACGTTTGGCGGCGCGCGTTTTATTTGCGCTCGTGCGCCCGTTATGGCCATTTCTTAATGCCGGCTAGCGGGGAGCTTTTTGGTGTGGTTAAGGCACGTTCGAGACAGTCGACACTAGGCCAAAACGCTCCGCCACCTTTTTCATCGGATCTCAAATCCGGTCACGCGAATTCGGGTTTCTCGTGCACGCTATAGCGAAATATCGAGCCCCAATAGACTGAATTACCCTCTCAAGGCTCAAAAAGTCCAGATCTTTGCATCGGCAGCGAATAAGATCTAGATGCTGAGTGCGCCACCATCACGCCCAATTCGGGACTTTTTTTTGACGCGGATCAAACGGGGAGCTCCACGAGATATGCACGAACCGGTGATGCTGAGGGACAACGTGGGCGGCGGCGGTGGGAGGCAGAATGCCCGCAATGTGCTCGGCGAGCGGCTTGAGGTCTGCTCGCTGAAACCCATGACAGGTTTCTTCCGCGACGGGTGCTGCGACACGCGCCGCGAAGATGTCGGCAGTCACACGATCTGTGCAGTGATGACCGCGGGGTTTCTCGCGTTCTCTAAATCCCGCGGCAACGATCTCTCGACTCCGGTCCCCGAGTTCGGTTTTCCGGGCCTGCA
The DNA here is from genome assembly GCA_036401515.1 of Steroidobacteraceae bacterium. Lineage (GTDB taxonomy): Bacteria > Pseudomonadota > Gammaproteobacteria > Steroidobacterales > Steroidobacteraceae > Bog-1198. The sequence continues at coordinate 6,258 of DASWUU010000284.1, read as the reverse complement.
GCCCGGCGATCGCTGGTGCCTGTGCGCGCCGCGCTGGCAAGAGGCGTTCGATGCGGGCCAAGCACCGCGTGTGGCGTTGCGGGCCACGCATGAGGGTGCGCTTGCCCATTGCTCGCTCGCCGACCTCAAGCGTTTTGCCGTGGATATCGATTGAGCGAGTTTAGTGATAATCGACGATGCCGCAAGTGTTGCCCCGGTTTCGTCGACGACCATGTCTTTTTGCGTTTGGGTCAGAGCTTCTGGCTTCGAGATCGATGAACCTGTTCGCTAACAATACAATCCCGCTGTGCAATTGTGGCCCGGGGCCCGCAACTCGCCATCGCCGGATGCCGCGCGAACACTATTCTTCATTCGTCGTCGCCTGACGGCGGAGCTTCCAACTCCAGCACAGGTAGGTCCTGTTGCGACAATCCTTGAATTTCGCCGCCAATTCCAAGCAATTGTGTCATTCCAACCTGCAATTGTTTCTCGCGCCGTGCCCACCGCTGTGTGGTTTGGTTCTTTTCTGATTCCAGCTCTTCACGCATGCGCTTGAAGGCGGCCACTACTCCCTGCAGTTTCTGAGCAAATTGAGGAGACGTAAGATAGTCGTACATCGCCTCCGCCTTCTCATTCTTGCCTGCGGACACCTGGCGCTGTCGATGAAGATCAATCAATCCGATGCGTAGGGCCTCGGCAATTCCCGTAGCGCAAGATGCCTGCGTCACCCACACGTCATCGCGGAGTGCAAAGTAAGCTGACTCAGGCCAGTCTTTGGGAAGGGCTTCGGGCACTGTAACCAGAATTCCTACGGCCGCGCCGCACGCGCGCATGTCCTCCTTGAGCTTCGGAATCCACTGAGCATTCCAATCCTTTGCGCGTTTTGTTTCCCACAGGATGGTACCTGCAGTCTGCCCGGTCCGAGTGATCACGTGCTGTAGCACGTCGCCACCCCGCTGCCCCTTCTTGATTTCTTCCACTGAGTCCAGCGGGAAAGCCCGGCGAAGACCTTCCTCGATCGCGAGCTCAAGCACCTCCCCCTGCAATTGCTGAGATCCTTGAGCCATCCTGCGTTGGGTATCGACCAACTGGCTCGAGACATCATCAAGCTTCTTCTGCAATTCCGCTTTCTCAAGTGAATTTCGATCCTGCTCTTGGGCGCGGACCCGCATTTCGATCTCGTTGCGTCCGGCGTCAAGCTTTCGAGCCACTTCGATTTCAAGCTGAGCCGCGCGATCCTCCACGGCGGCTTTATCGCGGCGGAGAGAGAGTTCCGTGGTGCGGAGATCAGCGACCTCTTGGTCCCGCTTCTGCAATCGCTGCTCAAATGTCTGCCTCTCAGCCGCAAAGAGAACGCCTGCCCGCGCATTCGCCAACTCGATCACTCTATCCTCGAGATCCCGCTCTTTCGCCGCAAATGAAGCTTCTCTTGCCTTTAGCGAAGCTACTTGCACATCTTTGTCGTCTATCAATTTTTGAAGATCTGCGATTCGCGCATCCGCCACCGCAACGGAGTGTTCCCGCAATTCGGCAAGACTCCGCTGATGAGCCGCCGCTTGGTCCGCCAAGAGCGCTCGAACATCCGCCAATTCTTGCTTCGCTACGCGGGCCTTTTCAGCGGTGTCGCGTTCTGCCCTCTTCTGCGCATCCGAGCGCACCGATTCCTGCAGATTGTTAATTGCGTCCGAGCTAAAGCTCGCAAGCTGCTCCAACGCCTTTTTAGCGAATCCTTGCTCTAAACTGAACTCATGCTCGCACTTTGGGCAAGTTACAGTCGTATCTGTTTTTAGGAGTAATTGTTGAACGGACCCACTCATTCGGGACTTAGTTTATAGAAATGTTTCGTCAGCATCGACATCTTGTCCATTTCTGTCATGGATAGCCTGGGAACACGTCCATTTGACTTCGCCTCGTCGGAGCCCGCGCCCGCGTACCGAGTCTGAGTAAGAAATATCCAACAAACTCCCGATCGCGCTGCGTCAGCCGACTTGAACGCACAGCATCGAGATGGAGCCTCCATCAAAGCCCGAGACGGGGAAGGATAGTTTGTCCTCCGACCGCTGCGTGCCAAGAACATACAAGAGCGGCAAGAAATGCTCTGGTGTCGGGACCGCGAGCTTCGCATCTGGGCCCAGTCGTTCGTAGTTGATCAACGGCGTGTAATCGCCCGTTAGCATCGATTGTTTGGCGGCGGTCTCAAAGCGCTCGGCCCAGTCATAAGGCTCAGGCACGTGTCTGCCCCACCCGTAAGCGTGGAGGTTGTGGACGATATTGCCGCTACCCACGATGAGCACGCCCTCGCTTCGCAGCGGCGCCAGTTGTTTGCCTAACTCAAAATGGAATGACGCCGGGTGTGCTTCGTTGATGCTGAGCTGCACCACCGGGATATCGGCGTCGGGGTAAGCGTGGCGCAACACCGACCAGGTCCCATGATCGAGCCCCCAGCTGTCATCGAAAGCGGTTTCATACGGGTGCAATAGACTTCTGACGCGTCGGGCCAGCCATTCATCCCCCGGTGCCGGGTATTGCACGCGGAATAATTCCGCCGGGAACCCACCAAAATCATGGATAGTCTTGGGAGCACGATCGATGGTAACTGCGGTGGCAGGCAAGAACCAATGGGCAGAGATGGCGAGAATGGCGCGGGGTTTGAGTATAGCCGCCGCCATGCGACGCCAGCCGTGCGTATACTCATTCTGCTGGATGGCATTCATCGGATTGCCATGTCCAAAAAAAATCGCCGGCATAGGGATGACCACGCGAGTATCTCCTCGAGGGATGCCTCAGATATTGGCCGCAAGCCGCTTTTCAACGGCCTACCATCAGTACGCTAGTAGCCGCATTCGTCGGGCTTCATCAAGCGCTGTCCATTGTGGATGATGCTACTCGCAATCATTGTGTGATTTCTTCTAGTCGGCATCCTTAGACCTGTTGGACGTGTCCTTCCCGACCTAATTCGTCCTGTTTCAAGGCCAACGGCCTGGCGCCCGAAGACGATAGCCTGACTGGGCAGGATCTGGCCCTTTAGATATATCCTTTCTAATGGTGTCCTAAATCGGCCGGCACGATCACTGCCTATCTTGGATAGACGTCGCATTAGCTGGCGCATCAATCGTCACCACGGCGTTGATGGCATTCACGCCATGGCTGGCTTGTGAACCATGAGACGCCGCCTGCATTGCGGTTCGAAGCCGGGGGCGTTCGAGACGACGATATACACCGGACTTCTGGATCAGATTGCAATGACGCCCTCGGTCCCTTCGATGGCGGCTCGGATCCATCCAGGAATAGGTGCGGGCGCACCACTGCGCAGATCGACGTGCACGTAGATCTCTTCGATGTTCGCGCGAGGGTCATTCTTGGCCGCGCCGCGGATCTCGACTCGTATCGTCCAGCTCGAGCGGCCCAACCGTTCGGTACGAACGTACAGGTCGATCTCTTCGTCGATACGGATAGGCGACTTGAATTCGACGGTTGCCTTGGCGACATGAAATTCGGGCGTTCCTGATCCCGGTACAATCGATATGCCGTGGGCGCGGAAATATTCCGTGATAGCTACGTCGGCGTACTCCAGATAGCGGGAGTTGAACACCACTGATTGCCCATCGATCTCCGAATACCGTACTCGAATACGATGCCGGAAGGGGCCGGGATCTGGTGAGGAGGATTGCTGGGTCACTTGGATGTCTCCCGTGACATCTGTTCGACGATTCGGATATTAGCATTCGTGCGCAACCAACAGCATGAAACCTCAGGTGCGCGAATTAAGCAGTGTGCAAAACCGATGTCACACGTAGCGCCAGCGGCCGGCGCGCGATAGGGATCAGCGCGATGGCGGAGAGAAAATTCCTGCCGATGCTGCGAGCGTCCGGCGCTGCAGGCCGATCGTGGGTCCGGATTTATCCGCCAGACAGGGGCCGTGCTATAGGCCGTCGCTCGCCGGATGCAAGTTATCCCATAGTCCAGAGCCCTCGGCGGTCGCCGCAGTCGCTCGTCCACCCCCAAAGCGACGGGGACGCCCTTGGGGGCGGTTGTGGACCACCGGACAACCATGAGTAAATTAGCTGCCATCCATTTAATCGGGCGAGGATTCGCTCTTACCGTGAACCATCCCGACCCCTCTCGTCCCAAAGATCAGGCCGCGACCCATCATCTGTCGCGCCAACTCAGTCTGCGCGACCTCGTTCTATCTCAGGTGCTTACCGTCGTCGGCAGCTCCTGGGTGGGACTCGCCGCTGGGCTCGGCCATGCGCAGACCTTCGTCTGGTTGCTCGCTTTCGCCACCTTCTATCTGCCCATGGGTGCCGCGGTCTATTACCTCAACCGCGATCTACCCCTTGAAGGCGGGCTGTACGTCTGGACGCGGCAAGCATTTGGAGACACGGCCGGCTTCCTGGTTGCATTGAACATCTGGGCCTATGGCCTGTCGACCATCGCGACCGTTCTCTTCCAGATTCCCACCGAGTTCGCTTTCATGATCGGCCCGCGCGCTGCTTGCGTGCCGGAAAACCACGGGGTCGTTTTTTGTGCACTGGCCGTGATGCTCACCGGGCTGGCGCTCTCCGCCGTTCGCGGTCTCGCACTTGGCAAGTGGATACACAATTTCTCCGGCGCGGCGATGATTGCCGCCTTCGCGCTCCTCATCCTCTCACCGCTGTGGGCGCTGTTGCACCAAACGCCACTGCATTTCACGCCTTTAGAGTTGCACCTACCTGACGCGTCTCCCGTCTCGCTGGCGCTCATTGGTCAGACGCTGTTTGCAGCCGCAGGTCTTGAGTACGTGGCCATTATGGCAGGGGAATCGAAGGCGCCTAGCCGCGACATTGGCCGTTCCATTCTCATCGCCTCGCCGATCATCTTCGTCATGTTCACACTCGGCACCGCCTCGGTGCTCGCATTCCACGAACTCACCGGCTCCACCATTAATTACATCGCACCGATTCCGCAGACGCTGCGCCTCGCTTTTGGCGACAGCGGCACCGCCAACGTGCTTGCGCGGCTTGTCATCCTCCTGCTGCAGATTCGAATCCTCGGGGCGGCGAGCTTTATCTTCACCGGGCTGGTGCGCCTGCCCATGGTCGCCGGCTGGGACCATCTGATTCCATCCTGGTTCTCGCGTCTTCATCCGCGCTACCGCACGCCCACCAACTCCATCCTGGTTACGGCGCTGCTCATCGCGGCGCTACTCGTACTGGCGTCCGCGGGTGTCCACGCGGCCGAGGCCTTCGCCGTGCTGAACAACGCATCGAACGTCCTGTACGGCCTCGCCTACCTCGCGATGTTCGCCATCCCCGTCATCGGCGCCAAGCGCCTTCGCAAACGCATTCCAACTTGGGTCAAGCTCCTTTGCGTCGTCGGCTTCTGCGCCGTCGCCTTCAGTTTGGCGACCAGCGTCTACCCGTTTGTGGATGTCCCAAACCCGCTCGGCTTTGCCATGAAGATCATCGTCACGACCATCCTGACCAATCTGCTCGGCTATGCCTTCTACCGGGCGAGGCTTTCTTGAGGATGAGTCTTTATCCCGGTGGTGGACCGGATCCGCGGCGATGATAATCCGATAATTTGTTTGCTCCGATCATCGTCGTCGGGCCGGAACTTCGGGTACGTGAGGTCGCGTTCCCCGTCGTGGTATGGTTTTGAAGTCGCAGCTCGCTATTTTGCTAGCGGCTGTGCAGCCACCCACAAGTCATGTGCTTTCAAGCGCACGGTGTAGTCAGGATTGGAGTACACAAAGCGGATCTTGCCTGATTTGTCGATGATGAAAACGGAAGGCACCGGCAGCTCGTGCAGCGTCGTGCCGGTCGTCTGCTCCAAATTGACGCCGTACTGCAATTCCTTAGCATAAGTCGCCGCATCGACGTGAAATGCGATGTGAAAAGCCTCCGCCGCCTTCAGCTCATTATCCGACAAAAGGGTATAGGGCAGGTTTTTGTTCTGATCTTTGAGGCTCGTATACAGCAATTCCGGCTTATCGGTACTTAAAAATAAGACATCGAATCCACTCTGGCGCAATCGGGATTCCACCTCGTGAAGATCCGCCAATTGCATGTTGCAGTACGGGCACCAACCGCCGCGGTAGAAAATGAGAACCTGTGGCTTTACGAGATGATCGGGCGAGAAAACAAAGGGCGCACCGTCGGCGCGCTTGACAGAAAACGGGGGTGCCGAGTCTCCGATTTGCAGTGCTTTGGCCGCCGCTGGTGAATCGAAGACGGCGGCGAAGCTTTCGGCCCCCGTCAGCGCAACAAGCAGCGTTAACATTAGGACGAAGGGTTGGGC
>DASWUU010000283.1:0-17330 GCA_036401515.1 Steroidobacteraceae bacterium | reverse complement strand
GGGCTGACCAGCCGCGATGGCATCATTCCCTTATTTTTGAGCGCGGATGTGGGCGGTCCGATTGTACGCACCGTCGAAGATGCAGCCACTCTGCTCGACGCGCTGGCAGGAATTGACCCGCAAGATCCGATCACAACAAATTCCGCGGGCCACATCCCGAGTTCTTACAAGACGTTTCTCGATAAGAAGGGCCTGCGCGGTGCGCGGATCGGGGTGTTTCGACCCTACATAGATTCGGCGACCACCGATCCTCAAATTAGGGCGCTCACCGAGAAAGCGATTCAAGATTTGAGGGCGCAAGGCGCGCAAATCGTAGATCCTTTCGTCATACCGAAGTTCGAAGAGCTGACGAAAGACATTTACTGCGGGGATTTTCAATCCGACTTGAACCAGTATCTTGCCAAGCATGGGCAGGGCGCTCCTTACAAGAACCTCGGCGAGATCATAGATTCCGGTCTTTATCTCCCGTATATCGAAGCCAGGCTCAAACAGACGGCCGCCGCTAAGCCGGCGACGGCAGCCGATCAAACGTTATGCCCAGACGTTTATCACAATGAAAAGAAAATCGCATTTCGCAATGCAATCCATGCCGCCATGGTCCAAAATAAAGTTCAGGCCATCGTCTACCCGACATGGAGCAATCCGCCTCGCAAGGTCGGGGATGACAAGAGTCCGGCCGGTGACAACAGCCAGGTCTTGTCGCCCCAAAGCGGATTTCCGGCACTGACGGTTCCCATGGGATACACCCATGAGGTGCTGCCGGCGGGGCTGACATTCCTCGGCGACAGTTTCAGCGAAGGCGTGTTGATAAAATTGGCCTACGCATACGAACAAGCCACGCGGCACCGACATCCGCCCGCGAATTTTCCAGCTCTGAAGTAGATGGGAATGCTTTTCGCTACCTTTGAGGACTGCAATGATTGATGCCGCACGATCGATTTATGCGATGCTCGCAGCTCTGGTCTTGCCGAGTTCAGGATTCTCGCAAGCTGTCGCGCAGCCACCCACAACCCACGCCATCGTGTTGCATGCGGCGCACTTGGTGGAAATCGATACGGGCCATCTCATCACACCGGGAGAGGTTTTGGTCGATGGCGAGCGCATCAGCGCCGTCGGGACTTCGGTGTCGCATCCTGCGGGCGCACAAATAATTGATCTCGGCGACACGACGCTGTTGCCGGGCCTTATCGATGCGCATGTGCATCTCTTTCTGCATCCGGGCGCAGAAGACCTGCAGACTGTCCAAGAATCAGTGGCGCAGCGGGTAATTGTCGCGGTTCTGGCAGCCAAAAACGACTTGATGGCCGGATTCACCGCAGAACGGGACATGGGCACGGAGGGTGCGGGATCCGCAGACACTGCCGTGCGCGATGCCATCAACAAAGGCTTGATTCCAGGACCGCGCCTGCGCATTTCGGGTAACGCGATCGATATTCTTGGCGGCCACGAAGATGCCAACCATTTTAACCCAGCGCAGCAGGTCCTTTCGAACGCAACCTATGCCAACAGCGCTGATGAGATCGTGGCTGCGATTCGCCAGCAACACAAGGAGGGATCGGATTTCGTCAAGATGTATGAAACCGGCTCCGATTCTATGCGCGACGGTGTTTTGCATACACCTTATCAATACAACGTCGCTCAGCTGAAGGCAGCGGTTGATGAGGCCGCACGTTTTGGCGGAAGCGTTGCAGTCCACGCCATGGGGGAGCCGGGAACGTTGTACGCTGCTCAGGCGGGTGTGGCCTCGATCGACCACGCCTCGCAATTGAGCGATGAAACCATGCGAATCATGAAGGCCAAAAATATTCCCGCGGTTCCCACCTTTGCCATTTTCGAATATTTCATGAACGAGTCGGAAGCAGGCGCGAAGCGCGAGCGTCCCATGCTGGAATATAAGATCAAAGAATTCAAAAAGCAGATTGCCGCCGGCGTGCCATTCGCCGTCGGCTCGGATGTGGGCCCCTTTCCGCACGGCACTCAAGCACGTGAGCTTGAGCTGATGGTGAAATACGGCATGAGACCGCTGGCCGTTTTGCAGGCGGACATGCTCAACGGCGCCAGACTGCTCGGTTGGGCCGGTCAAATCGGTGAGCTCAAGCCGGGTTTTTTCGCGGATATCGTCGCGGTCCCTGGCTCGCCGCTCGAGGATATAGCCGCGCTCGAACACGTCGCCTTCGTGATGAAAGGCGGTGTCATTTACAGGCTGCCGGCTGCCGCCCGATAGTCGCAAAATGCAAGTCAGGGCATTGTTGTTCGATGTATTCGGGACGTTGGTCGATTGGCGATCCGGAGTCGCTCGCGGAGCGCAGGCGGTCTTGGAACCGCTGGGCTATTCGCTGGACTGGCTCGGCTTCGCCGATGCATGGCGCGGGCAATATCAGCCCGCGATGGAAGAAGTGCGGTGCGGGCGCATCCCCTATGCCAAGCTCGATGTGCTGCATCGACAAACGCTGCAAAAGATTCTGCCGCGTTTTAGCATCGGTCCGCTCAAGGGTGACCATCTCGACCGGCTGACCTTGGCCTGGCACCAGCTTGACGGATGGCCCGATGTGGAAGCCGGCCTCTCAAGGCTCCGGCAACGCTTTCTCATCGCTCCAGTATCCAACGGCAACATAGCCCTGATGTGCGATTTGGCGCGTCGCAATGACTTTCGTTGGGATGCGATTCTGGGCGCCGATCTGGTCAAAGATTTCAAGCCAAAGGCTGCCGTTTATCGGGGGGCAGCCGATGCCTTTAGCTTAAATCCTGCTGAATGCATGATGTGCGCTGCTCACGGCGGTGATCTTAAGGCGGCGGCGGAAAATGGATTGCGCACAGCCTTCATTGCGCGGCCCGCTGAGGGCCCGGATGGCGAAAGCACACCGAGCCTGCCCGTCGATGTTACCTGTCGCACGCTGGGCGAATTGGCAGATCACTTTGATGTTCAATGACGAATGGGCCCAGTGGGCTCTACGAATTTAAGCTGCCAAAGCATCCCAATGGCGTTAGGCTAGTGTGCGATGGACAGCCCCACGGACAGCCCCAGCACATTGCAGGCGGAAGCGCGGCGGACAGTCTTCTCGAGACTGATCCGAGCGATGGGCCAGCTCGAGACGGCAACCAAATTTGCGCTGCTGTGCATTTTCTTAGGCTGGTTCATGATCGATACCCTGATCGTTACCCTGGGCTCCCTGCAACATGGCGTGCGCTTCTTTGACATGTCTGCGGTGATTGCCGACCCGACGCGGCTGTTTTTCGGCATCCAGGCGCCGTTTCAGAGAATCGTTTTCGGCCTGGTTTGTATCCTGAGCTTGGGTGCGCCCGCTCTGCCGTATCTGCGCCGCGAGCGGGTCGCCTGGCTGGGTTATCTAGCGCCCCTGATCCTCATGCTGATATGCGGCGCGCTTTTGTACTCTAGGACTTCGAGCGAGTTTTTCGGCACCCCGAGCGATGCAAGCGGCGCCGGTGGCGACTTTATTCGATTTGCAAACAAATTTACTCGCCAAGGCACGGGTTTGGTCGCTCGACATATTTCGATAGGAGTGGGCGGCTATCTCGCCTTCGTTGCCAGCGTGGTTTTGGCGTTGCGCGGTCTGCGACATTTCCGCGCCGTGCAGCCCCCTCGATCAATTCAGCCCTGAGCCTTTCTCTCCAGCCGTCGCGCCGTCAGAATCTTTTCGGTATAGCCATTGGGCTGATCGCGTCCCATAAAGATCAGGTCGCAGGCTGCCTTAAAAGCGACATTTTTCTTCGGCTCATCCGAGAGGCGCCGATAGGTGGGATCGCCGGCATTCTGTTGATCCACGACTTGGGCCATGCGCGTCAGTGCATCCATCACTTGGGAATGCGAGCAGATGCGATGCAGCAGCCAATTTGCAACATGTTGGCTTGAGATTCTCAGCGTCGCGCGATCTTCCATCAGTGCCACGTCGTAATAGTCCGGCACTTTGGAGCAACCGACGCCCGCATCGATCCACCGCACGACGTAGCCCAGAATGCTTTGCGCGTTACTATTGAGTTCCTCCGCGATCTCCAACGGGCTCCACTGCGGAATGACCAGGGGGGGCGTAAGAATTTCCTCCAAAGAAGCCCGAGGCCGCTTGGCCAACTGAGCTTGCACCTCGGCAACATTCACTGCGTGGTAGTGCAATGCGTGCAAAGTTGCAGCGGTGGGTGAGGGCACCCATGCGGTGTTCGCGCCGGCTAGCGGATGGGCAATTTTAGTCCTTACCATATCTGCCATCAGGTCGGGCATTGCCCACATGCCCTTGCCGATCTGCGCATGCCCCGGCAGCCCACACGCCAAGCCGATATCAACATTTTGCCGCTCATAGGCATCGAGCCACACGGCCTTCTTGAGCTCGCTTTTTCGCGGCACGACGCCGGCTTCCATGGAGGTATGAATCTCATCGCCGGTGCGATCGAGAAATCCGGTGTTGATAAAAGCGACCCGCTCACGTGCCGCTCGAATACATTCCATGAGGTTCAAGGTGGTGCGGCGCTCTTCGTCCATGATGCCGATTTTCACTGTATTGGCAGGCAATGCCAGAAACCCTTCGACAGCGCCGAACAGCTCGACGGCAAAGGCGACCTCTTCGGCGCCGTGCATTTTTGGCTTGACCACATAAACCGACCCGGTGCGAGAGTTGCTTCGCGCACGTTTGCCCCGCAGGTCGTGTACGGCAATAAGCACAGTCACGGCCGCATCGATGAAGGTTTCCGGGATCGGTGCATCATCCAATGTGACAATATGGGTGAGCATGTGGTGGCCGACAGTGCGCACCAGCATCAGGCTTCGGCCGGCGAGCACCAATTCGTGGCCCTGTGGGCTTGCATATCGCCGATCTGCATTCAAGCGACGGACCGTGGAGTTCTGGCCCTTTTGAAGTTGCGCTTGCAGGTCGCCTTTCATCAATCCCAGCCAATTGCGGTACACGTTCACTTTGTCGTCCGCGTCGACCGCTGCGACGGAATCCTCGCAATCTTGGATGGTCGTAGTGGCCGACTCCAGCACCACGTCGCTGATGCCGGCCGGGTCTATGCGACCAATATGGTGGGTGCGATCGATGTGCAATTCCACGTGCAAGCCGTTGTGCACCAGCAATAGAACGCTCGGCGAACTACTCTTGCCCTGGAAACCGGCGAGAGCCGTAGTAACTGTGAGGTGCGTGGCCTTGCCGTTGCTCAGCTCGACTCGCAGTTCATTGTCGACGAGCTGGTAGTTCACCGAATCGCGATGCGATCCTTGGGCGAGCGTGAAGTGCTGGTCCAAAAATTCTCGCACGAAAGCCATCACCTTCGCGCCGCGTAGCGGGTTGTACTCACCGCTACGTGTTGCACCCTCTTCCTCGGGTATCACATCCGTTCCGTACAAGGCATCGTACAAGCTTCCCCAACGGGCATTGGCCGCGTTCAGGGCATACCGAGCATTGCTGACCGGCACCACCAGCTGTGGACCGGCGATACGCGCAATCTCAGCATCGACGTTCGCAGTGCTTACGGCAAATGGCTCTCCTTCGGACACCAAGTAGCCAATTTCGCTCAAGAATGCCCGGTATTTGGCCCGATCAAAGCGTGGGCCGGGATATTGACTATGCCAGTAATCGATTTTGGATTGCAGCTCATCGCGGCGATTTAACAGCGCGGCGTTGCGGGGTGTCATGCTCCTGACCAGAGCGGTAAATCCGCTCCAAAATTCCCCTGCATCGATGCCGGTTCCGGGAATGGCTTCCTCGGTCACAAAATCATAGAGAGCCTTGTCGATCGCAAGCTGACCCAGCTTTACCATTGCTCTCATCGCTGATTCCTGGAAGTAAAATGCCATGCTGCGTTAAGTGCAATGCTGCGGGCATCGCCGGTGCAAATCAATGGCCAATGCGGATCAGGCTGGCAGACGGGTCTTATCTAGCGTATATGCGAAACGCTTGAGTCCATGTCGCGTGACCAAGGGGTATTGAAGTGAGGCTAGTTTCGGTTCTCTCAGCAAGCATGATCGCGGCGCTGCTAGCAGCAACGGTGGGGCGAGCCGATACCTGGCTCGTCGAGCACGTTACCCTAATCGATGGCATTCACGCGCCCCAGTCCGACATGACCGTGGTCATCGACGGCGAACGAATCAGCACCATAGGCCCCAGTTTGACCGCCCACGGGCTCAAGGGCGCCCGGCGCATCGACGGAACGGGCAAATATCTGATTCCGGGCTTGATCGACGTGCACATTCACCTGCGCGGCGGCTTCGAGGTGGCAGGCAAGGTCGATGACGAACTCGGCCCACCTAACCGCGAGGAAGGGCTCTCTGCGTTAGCGAGCTTCTTGTACGCCGGCGTCACCACCGTGTTTGATGCCGGTAATCGAGCCGAGCACATTTTGCCGCTGCGTAAGCAGGAGCGGGCGGGCGAGATTCTCTCGCCGCGGATCTTCGCCACCGGAAACCTCGTCACGTACCCCGGCAGCCACGGCGATAAGATGGCAGTGCGGATCAGCGATTTCGAGAAAGATAAGGCTCTGTTGGACCAGCACATCGCGGAACAACAGCCCGACATTCTAAAATTGACTCTGGAGGAGGAGGGCTGGGGTTCGCGCCCGATGATCCCGCTGATGCCCATAGATTTGCTGCAGAAAATCACCCGTTACTACAACCAGCATGGAATTCGCACCACGGTGCATGTTTCCAGCGAATTGCGCTCCCTCGAGGCCATCTACGCAGGATCGGACACGCTGGCGCATCCTGTCATCCAAGGCCCGGTGAGCGACTCGTTCGTGAAGCTGATGGCAGCGAAGAAAATACCCTTCGCCAGCACCCTGACGATTGGCGAGAACTACAGTCGTCTCGCGGAACACCCGGAATTTCTGGATCAGCCTCTTTACGCAGCCTCCCTCTCAGCGGCGGAGCGCGATCAACTCAAGACAAAGATTCGGGCGGAGTGGCAGGCTCGCCCGTGGACGTGGTGGATGAAAATTATGACGCCCATTGCCAAAGAGAATGTGCGAAAGATTCATGCTGCCGGCGGTATCGTGGCGTGCGGCACCGACCAGAGCAGCGGCCCTGCCACCCAACGCGAGCTCGAGCTGCTCGCGGAAGCGGGCATTGCGCCGCTCGATGTCATACGGATTGCCACCTACAACAGCGCGCTGTTTCTTGGCAAGGCGGACCAGCTTGGATCCATTGATACGGGCAAGCTCGCGGATCTTGTTCTGTTGAGCAAGGATCCCACCTTGGACATCAACAACGCCAAGTCGATTGTTTTTGTCGTCAAGAACGGTCAGTTGATCGATGAGCGCCAACTGCCCCTCGCGGGGGGGAGGCAGAAGCGCCGCTTCACCGGCGGTTGAAAGTCCTTAAGAACTCAGCTTAAAGCCCCACTTTAGCGCTGCAGGTCCCTCTCGAGGATGTCAGCTGTTAGCGAGCTCAGACGGCTGGCCTCTTCTCGCAGGGCGGTAATTTGCAGCTCCAGAAGATAGAAGCGATCGGAATCCGGATCGTGGGAATCTCGTTGCAATTCAAGAAGCGCCGCTTCTTCGGAAAGCAGTTTTTGACGATCGTACAGCTTCTGAAGACTGTCGTGGCGGCCGGTCGGCATAAACCAACTCTAAGCCAATGCAAGGTAAAAAGCCCGGTCCTTCGGCTATTATCCTGCGGCGGCGGCCTTGCCGCTTAAGTAGCAAGCATCAAATGTTAATCAGTTGGACGCGCATGGGCCCCACCATAGTGGCCGCCTTTCTCGCCTCGCTCGTGGAATTCGTCGAGGCCCTTACTGTGGTGCTGGCCGTAGGCGTGGTGCGAGGCTGGGGCGGCGCGCTCGTCGGGAGCGGTGCCGCGACCCTGGCGCTGTTGGCCATCATCGCGCTGCTCGGGCCCGTATTGAGCCGGATCCCGCTGGAGAATATCCAGCTCGCGGTCGGTGTGTTGTTGCTTCTGTTCGGCCTGCGGTGGTTACGCAAGGCAATCCTACGCGCCTCCGGCATTATCGCGATGCATGATGAGGCCAATATCTTTGCCAAGCAGGAGGCGGCGTTGCGGCAATTGGAAGGCAGCCGTGGAGGTTTGGACGCGGTGGCCGTCATTGCAGCGTTCAAAATCACCATGCTCGAAGGCATCGAAGTGGTATTCATCGTGATCGCACTGGGTGCCGGTGGTAAGGGACTGCTGATTCCCGCGAGTCTGGGCGCGCTAGCGGCGCTGCTCGTCGTGGTCGCCCTCGGGGCCGCCGTCCATCGCCCGCTCTCCCGGGTTCCCGAGAACACCTTGAAGTTCGCGGTCGGGATCCTGTTGTCAGCTTTTGGAACATTTTGGGTGGGTGAAGGGTTTGGTCTCACGTGGCCTGGGGAAGACTGGTCGATTCTCGGTCTTATTGTGGGCTCCCTGGCCGTGGCACTGATCGCAGTGCGGGTAGCCCGCGCCACACGTGCACGACGACACGGCCTCACATCGCGGAACGCCTCATGAACGGGCTAAAGACCATTTTTGCGGAACTGCTTGGATTGTTTGTCGAGGATGGCAGCTTTGCCGTCGCGATATTCGTGTGGCTCGGCCTGGTCTGGTTCGTGGTACCGCGCGTGCCGCTGCCACGCGTTGTGCAGGGACCGCTTCTATTTGCCGGCCTCTTAGCAATCTTGTTGGAAAGCGTGCTGCGGGCCGCCCGTCGTCCTCGATGAGCAGCGCCGTGTGCAGAGGGCTAGGTCATTCCGGCGCACTCGCCGTAGACTCGAATGCCCTGCTGCTGATCGCAACGCCAGCCATCAACGCGGCGACCAACAGGAACGCAACAACCAGACTAGTGTGGCGCGCGATGAATCCGATCCCGGCCGGTCCTGCAAGTATCCCCGCGTAGCCCAGCGTCGTCAGGGCCGGCACGGCGACAGACTGCGGCATCCTTCTTTGGCGGCCGACCGCGCTGAATAGAACCGGAACGATGTTTGAACACCCTATGCCGACCAACGCGTATCCCGCCAGAGAAATCTGCCAGGACGGGACGAGGGTCGCGAGCACAATCCCTAACATTGCAATCGTCCCCCCACCCGCCACGATTATTCGCGGGCCGAGTTTCCTCACGATCGCATCGCCCATGAGCCTGCCAAGCGTCATGGCCAGGGAGAAGCACGCGAAGCCGAAGCCCGCCTGAGCTGACTGCATGCCCCGTTGTTCCGTTAGAAAGACGGCACTCCAATCGAGCATGGCACCTTCGACAAGAAAGACGACAAAACAAAGGAGACCTAGGAACAACACGATGCCCCGAGGGATGGCGAACGGCGGGCCTTCAGAAGCACCCCCGAAGGGCAGCAGCCCGCGAAACGCGGCGCAAAGGACTGCCAACATCAGTGCGACGCAAGCCATCGCACTGGTTAAAGGCGCCGCACCTAGGGTCAGAAGCGCGCTTGCCATCGCGGCGCCGACGATCCCACCCACGCTGTAAAAACCATGAAAACCGGACATCAGCGGTTTCTTGCTGGTGGATTCGACCATCACGGCCTGTATGTTGACGGCGCAATCCGCCGAACCGAGGCCAGCGCCAAAGACGAACAGCGCCATGGCAAGCAGCGGCAACTTCGAGGCCACTGCCAGCATTGGCAGGGCGGCGCAGATGACCACAGTGGCGGCGGTAAGTACCTTTCGGCAACCGTATCTGGCTACTAGAGCACCGGCGGCCGGCATTGCGAGAATTGAGCCGACACCAAGGCAGAGTAGTAGCAACCCGAGCGTGCCTTCATCGAGACCCGCCCTCGACTTTGCGAAGGGGACGAGCGAGGCCCACGCGGCTGCGGCGATTCCTGCGATGAAAAAGAGCATCCGGGTAGAACGCTGTTGCAGCTTGCCTACAGACACTGTCTTGCTGGGAGCGTTCAAGGCACTGCACTCCCACAAATTCGCGCGGCCGTTGCGCCGCAAAACCCGACTCTCATCTGGCGTTGTCGGCGCGATGCACGCTGATCGACTTCGCCTCGAACGTCGCCAGCAGGGTCGCGTCGATGTCGTGCTCGACGACGAGATGCCCTATCTGATCGAATGCTGCGACATGGTAAGCGGCGACTGCTGCGAATTTATCCTTGGTGACGACGACGGCTGTCTCTGCGCTGCTCTCGATCATTGCACGCTTGACCAACACCTCTTCGCTGTTCACGCCCCAGATGCCCGTGTCAGGGTCGATCGCGCACGCTCCTGGAAAACACAAATCGGCACGAACTCGTCGAATTTCGAGCGCTGCCTGAATGCCGACCGCCGAACCGGCGCGCTTATCGATGCAGCCACCGATCATCAGTATCTCGAAGCCCGCCCGATCCATCAGCCGCTCAGCGATGTCCGGCGCCGTTGTGACAACGGTAAGGCCCGTTCGGTCCGGAAGGGCATCGACGATGGCGCTGTTGGTGGAACCCGCATCGATCAGTAGGATTTGGCCCGAACGCACGAGGCTCACCGCCTTGCGCGCGAGAAGCAGTTTGGTTTCCACTTGCAGCCCGCGCCGCAGACTGACAGGGGGTAGATCCGGGCCGATCAGGAGCGCCCCTCCGTAAACCCGACGACAGAGGCCTCGGGCAGCCAGCTCGCGTAAATCGCGACGAATTGAATCCTCTGAAACTGCAAAGGCAGCGACCAGCTCCGCCGCAACAACACGTCCGTGACTATTCAAGCGCCGCAGGATTTCGCGTTGCCGCTCCTCAGGTAACGCATCGCTCGCCATGGCGCTCATGTGTGAATCTCGATCGGCCGCTCCGTCATCAGGCCTAGACCCGCAAGATCCTGTCGTAACTGAAGGGCGTTACGAAAATGGATGGTGCGAAACCCCAGCAGGCCGGCCGCCTCCACGTTCTTCAGCGCGTCATCGATAAAAACACTGCGACTGGCTTCGATACCGGATCGCGACAACAGCAGCCTGAAGATTGCCGGATGAGGCTTGACTACCCCCTCCCTTCCAGAAACAACAATGTCTTCGAACCACTGCAGAAAGGGATACCGCGCGAGCGCATAAGGAAATGTGTATTGCGACCAGTTCGTGAGGGCATACAGTCGCAACCCCGCGCCCCTCAATTCATCCAATATATTGACCGAGTCGGTGAGCGTTCCACCCAACATTTCTTCCCAGCGCTCGCGATAGGCCTTGATTAGATCGGCGTCCTGCGGATGCGACGCGGTTGCCTCGGCGATGGCTGCGTCCCAAGAACGGCCGGCATCTTGCCTCTCGTTCCAAGCAGGGGTGAGCACCTCGGCTAGGAACCGCTCCATGCCATTGACATCGTCGCCGAAGAGCTTGCGATAGAGATGACGGGGATTCCAGTCGATTAGAACCCCGCCAAGGTCAAACACAACGGCGTCAATATTGGCCGCGAGCCCCGCTCCAGATTCAGGCGCTACTTTTAAGGTCATCGCTCGTGGTTCATGAATCATGCACAATAGTGCATTAACGTGTACGATTACGCAACAGTGTTCGTTCTTTGAGAGCCCGCTAGCCCATATGGCTGTCGCCATGGCGCACTAACGCACGTGCCATCGACGTCTTATATGGCGAGAGAGCACTCTCGACAGGGGTGCGAGTATTCAATCGCTGGGTTCACGGGCAACAGAGGAAATTAGGTCCGCGCGCAGGAAGCGCGTTGCTGCCATCCACCCGTTCCACGATATGAGGATCACCGTGACCCAATGTGGGCGCCTGCGCTTTGTCAGGCGCAAGATCAATCTCAGCGCCGTGTTCGCATGGCCAGAACGTCGGCGTCCGCGAAGTCGCCGATCACATCTGGTTGATCAGCTTCATGCACTACGATTTAGGCTTCTTTGACGACGAGACCAGTCGCGTCGAATGTGCCCGAAACCCCTTTAGTGCTAAGGTGTCAACCATGTGTCCGGTATAAAAAGTCAGCGATCTGACCGGAACGGACCACCGTCTAGTGGCTCCCCGGGACGGATTCGAACCGCCGACCAACGGATTAACAGTCCGTCGCTCTACCACTGAGCTACCGGGGAATCGGAAGAGGCGCGGATTGTCGGGAAGGCGCGCCTCTAAGTCAAGAAACCAAGCTGCATTTAGCCATGGCCTGTGGCGGCACGGCGGGCGTGGATTTGGAGGCACCGATGATCGGAGCCGTCATAAATGGCTGTTGTGCGATCTAGGCGAGGGCGACAGAGCAAACTGTAATGATTCCGCATGGTGGCGAACCGCATTGGGCCGCATGCAAGCGAGGCAAAATTCAGAGACCTTCACACCGGTGGTGCTCAGATTTTACATTTTACGATTTCAAAGTGAAATGATTCACCACGGAACAACAACAAGAAAAACAAAGCATTGTGTGCTATGTGTAAAGTCAATTCTAAGGCGATCGCCACGATCCGAGGTGGCGTGCGGCTGCCGGGTCGCGTGCGAGATGCCAGGTGGCGTTTAGGCGCGCTTGGCGACAACCGGCGAGACGGCCTCTTCGATTCGAGCCAGCGCGTCCTTGAGCGTATCCATGCTGCAAGCGAAGGAAATACGCATGTGATTCGGCGCTCCGAAGCCTGATCCCGGAACAACCGCGACACCGGCGTTTACCAGCAGGTACTCAGCGAACTCGTTGTCATCCTTGAGACCCAAGGCGCGGATAGCGCCCTCGACCTGGGCGAAAGCATAGAAAGTCCCCGCGCCGGCCGGACAGGATATTCCTGGTATGGAATTTAACCGGGCAACCACAAAGTCATGCCGATCTTTGAAGGCTTTATTCATCTCGGCAACGCACGATTGATCACCATTCAAGGCGACGGTGGCCGCACGCTGAGAAATGCTCGATGCGTTGGATGTCGACTGTCCTTGGATGGTCGACATCGCTGCGACGATCTCCTTGGGACCGCCGCAGTATCCAATCCGCCAGCCGGTCATGGCATAAGACTTCGATACGCCATTGATCGTAATCGTCCGATCGTAGAGTGGCGGATTGGCTTGGGCAAAGCTCGTGAACGGCTCACTTGCCCAGTAGATGTGCTCGTACATCTCGTCTGAGGCGATGACGATCTTGGGATGGCTGGCCAGCACCGCGCCTAAGGCCTGCAACTCAGCCTTGGTGTAAGCAGCGCCGGTCGGGTTACTAGGCGAATTGATGATAAATAGCTTGGTACGCGGAGTGATGGCCGCCTCGAGCTGCTGCGCCGTGATCTTGTAGCCTTGCGAAGGCCCGGCGTAAACGCACACGGGAACGCCGTCCGCCAGCAACACCATATCGGGGTACGACACCCAGTAGGGCGCCGGAATGACACATTCATCACCCGCATCGAGCAGCGCGGCGCAAGCATTGAAGCAAGTTTGCTTGGCGCCGGAGGAGACCAGAATCTGGGAACGGTCATACGTCAGTTGGTTATCCCGCTTGAACTTGGCAATGACCGCGTCTTTCAATTCGGCCGTGCCATCCACAGCGGTATAGCGCGTGATGCCCCTGCGAATCGCCTCAATGCCCGCATCTGAGATATGGGCGGGCGTGTCGAAATCGGGCTCCCCTGCCGCCAAGCCAATGATGTCCTTGCCTTCGGCCTTGAGTTTGGCCGCTCGGGCGGTCATGGCGAGGGTCGCAGAGGGCTTAACCTTTTGAACGCGTTTGGAAATGAGCACGGCCAAGTAAAATTCCTATGTTAAAAGCGGCGCTTTCCAGTGTACGAAAAAAGCCCAATTGACGCCAGGCGACTCGGAATGAACGCGGCATTACATATGTAGTCCCAAACTGAGTGAGCGTGCACTGCCGCAGCGGTGCCTACGCCGGGATTGGCTTCATCGTGAGAGAATATGCGCAATGAATTTTGAACTGTTTTCCGATTACCTGCCTGCCGGGGATCAACCGCAGGCGATTGAAAAGCTCGTGGACGGCTTGGGCAGCGGACTCGCGCACCAAACTTTGTTGGGCGTCACCGGATCGGGCAAAACATTCACCATCGCCAATGTCATTCAGCAAGTGCAGCGCCCCACATTGGTGCTGGCGCACAATAAGACCCTGGCGGCGCAGTTATACGGGGAGTTCAAGATATTCTTCCCGAGAAATTCGGTGGAGTACTTCGTCTCGTATTACGACTATTACCAGCCCGAGGCTTACGTGCCGGCCTCGGATACCTTCATCGAGAAAGATGCCTCGATCAATGAACACATCGAGCAAATGCGCTTATCGGCGACCAAAGCGCTCTTGGAGCGTCCCGATTCGATCATCGTCGCCACGGTATCGGCAATTTACGGATTGGGTGATCCGCAAGCCTATTTGAGCATGGTGCTGCACATGTCGCGGGGCGACATCCTCGAACAGCGTAAGTTGCTGCGGCGTCTAGCCGATATGCAATACACGCGCAACGAACTCGACCTTCAGCAAGGCACATATCGCGTGCGCGGCGATGTCATCGATATATTTCCCGCGGAATCCGAGCGCGAGGCGGTGCGCGTAGAACTATTCGATGACCGAGTCGAAACTTTGAGCTTGTTCGATCCGCTCACAGGCGAAGTGCTGCGCAGGGTGCCGCGCCTCACCGTCTATCCCTCGTCGCACTACGTTACGCCCAAGGAACGAGTGCATTCGGCGGTCGACCAGATTCGAGATGAGCTGCGCTCGCGGCTGATCGAGCTCAACGCCGCGGGTAAGCTGGTCGAGGCACAGCGGCTGCAGCAACGCACCTTATTTGACTTGGAAATGATGCATGAAGTCGGTTATTGCGCCGGCATCGAGAACTATTCCCGCTATTTGTCAGGCCGCGCCGCGGGCGAGCCGCCGCCTTGCCTTTTCGACTATCTGCCCAAGGACGCGCTGTTGGTGATCGATGAAAGCCACCAGACCATTCCGCAGCTCGGAGCGATGTACAAGGGCGACCGTTCTCGCAAGGAGACGCTTGTTGAATACGGTTTTCGGCTCCCCTCGGCGCTCGATAATCGCCCCTTGAGATTCGAGGAGTTTGAACACATGGCGCCGCAGACAATTTACGTATCGGCAACGCCCGCGGCCTACGAGAAGCGTGTTTCTGCGCAAGTGATTGAACAAGTGGTGCGGCCCACCGGGCTCACCGACCCGGCGGTTGAAATACGCCCCGTGCGCGCGCAGGTCGATGACTTATTGTCGGAGATCCGGTTGCGGGCTCAGGTCAATGAGCGGGTACTGGTGACCACATTGACCAAGCGCATGGCAGAGGACTTGACCGAATATTTGAGCGAGCACGGTGTGCGGGTGCGCTATCTGCACGCGGACATCGAAACGGTTGAGCGGTCGGAAATCATCCGCGACTTGCGTTTGGGAAAGTTCGACGTGATCGTCGGCATCAACTTGCTGCGCGAGGGGCTCGACATGCCAGAGGTTTCTCTGGTCGCGATACTTGATGCCGACAAGGAAGGTTTTCTGCGCTCGGAAGGGTCTCTGATTCAGACCATCGGCAGAGCTGCGCGCAATTTACAGGGCAAGGCGATCTTGTATGCCGATGTGCGCACAGGATCGATCGAGCGCGCCATTGCGGAAACGGATCGGCGCCGTAACCGGCAGATCGAATTCAATGCAGAGCATGGAATCACCCCCCGCAGCATCGTTAAGGCCGTTGCCGATGTGATGGAAGGCGCCCGCGATGGGCAGGACGAGCGCGGCGCCGCAGACGGCGATGTGGCGATGTTGGCTCCTGAGCAGGCCGTGAAGCGCATCAAAAAGCTCGAAGCCGAAATGACCCGGCTGGCTCGGAATCTGGAATTCGAACAGGCCGCGCGCGTGCGCGATGAAATCCAAAAATTAAGGGCTTCGGCATTCGGCTTGCCGAGCAGCCGGGCAGGGTAGGACGTATGGCGGTGGAAAAAGGTCAATCACCACAGATCGATCTCGATGCGACTGACAGGCTGCCTATACTTCAGGGCGTCTTCATCGATCCCGATGTCATGGATGATGCCGTGCCGATGGATCGTTCCACAGCGCCGATACCCACCGAGCCGCGCGTGTCCACGCCGGGCGCATCCACGCCGGGCGCATCCACGCCGAGCGCATCCACGCCGGGCGCAGTCGCGAGAAGTGGTCCTACAGGTGACATTAGCGACTTTGTCCGCCCGCCCATCGATCTACCCTCCCTCGCCGAGAGCGTGCGCTCGGTGGAAGAGCGCATCGAGCGGCAACACGCCGAGTTTGAGGCACTGAGCCGCACCCATGAACGTACGCGGATGGGCGAGGCGGCAGCCAACGCCCGCGTAAACGCGCTGGAAAGGGATGTGGCGGCGGTAAGGACGGCGCTGGAACGGGAGCAGAGTCGATCGCGGGAGGTAGAAGGGAGCCTCACGGAGAAAGTCGCCTCGAGCGAGGCGGCCCGGATCCGGGCGGAGCAGGCGCTGCGCGAGGCCGAGCGTTATCAGCCCGAAGCGCTTACCTTGCGTGAATCCGTGGCCTCCCGGGATGCCACGATTGCCCAATTGCTGCACTCGTTGAGCGAGCGCGACGCGCAGCTGTCTGCGTTGCAGGCGGAACACGCGAAGATGGTGCCGGCTTTGGAAGCCCGCGCGCAAAACAGCACACAGTTGGAAAGGGAGCTGGACTCGTTGCGGTCACAGATGAATACCGTATCGGTCGAGCTGAAGTCCAGCCAAGCAAAGCTCAGCACCTTGGCGGCGCAGCTGACGCGCAAGGAATCCGAAATCGGCGCTGCACGCGTTGAACTTTTACAGGCAAAGAATCAGAACACCGCTTATTTGGAGCAGTTGCGAACCCGGGATTGGCGCAGCGGTTTTGAGCAGAATTTGTTTCGCGACTTGGATGAGAAGGCGGGCGTCGCCGATGCTAGCGCTGCGGCGGTGATAGCGGAGCGCGACCGCCTGCAGGGCCAGGTGGCGGCGCTGGAAGCCTCGATTGCTTCGCAGAAGAGCTCAATCGAAAAACTGCAGAGCGCAGCTGCGGCGCAGGCCGACGCCGCCGCCCATCAAGCACAGGACTTCGAGCAGGCCGAACGGCAACGCGCCGAGTGGAACGCAAAACTTTCCGCCGCCGAAGCGAAGGGAGCTGGTTTGAGCGCGGAGTTAGCGGCCCGCGACGACGCGCTTGCCGAAGCCCAAGCGGCGGCCGCGGCCGGCGAGCAGCGAATTGCGCTTCTTAGCACCGAACACGCGGCCAAGGCGGCCGAACTGGAGGCGGAGGCAGCGACGCGCGACGAGGAAATGACCGTGCTCATGGCGCATTTACAAGAGGCGCGGCGGCCGATCGAATCCATTGAGGGTGATTCGAGGCGATTACGGGATGAACTCGGGCTGAAGAACCTCGCGCTCGAAGAACTCACGAAGGAAGCGGCCGCGCTCAAAGCGGCGCTGGAACGCACTCGCGGCCAATTAGAGGAACGGGAGTTCCTGATACGCAGGCTCGAGCGCAGTGAAAGCAACAACGCCAACGTCTTGGGTCGAATCCAAACCAGCATG
>DASWUU010000282.1:0-11827 GCA_036401515.1 Steroidobacteraceae bacterium | reverse complement strand
ATGGGCTGCGACAGATCGTCCTGCGGGCGGTGATACCGAACTTGATACCATTCGCGATAGCGCTTCTCCGCGTCCGTGTTCGGATCGTAGCCGAATATGAAGCTGATGGCCGGTACATGAATGCTGAGAAAGGGGTACTGGTCCGCGCGGCGCAGCAAGTTGCGCTCGGGTTCGGTGTCCGGACGAATCTCTATGGCTAAGGGCGCGGCTACGGCACGGGCCGTTTCTCCCAGCGTGGTATCGCTTAGCGCCTCGGCCGTCAGGATCTGCAGCGGAAAGAGCGGGCGAAGCTGGTCGAGATTGACGTTTGCCGCCAGCTGTTGCGCGGGCACCGTCGGATGCTCGACGAACCAGTGCGATCCCAGCAGGCCCTTCTCTTCACCCGTAAAGGCAGCAAAGAGAATGCTGCGTTTAGGGCTGTGGAGCCGGTGCGCCTTGATGTCATCCGCCATCTGGATCAACAGCGCGACATAAGCCGCATCATCCAAAGTGCCGTTATAAAGATTGTCGCCATCGACGGGAGTGCCGAATCCATAGCCATCCAGATGCGCGGCGATGACCACGTACTCATCCTTGAGCTTGGAATCGCTGCCGCGAAGCACGGCGAGGATGTTCGGCGAACTGATGTCGCGTTGTGTCACGCTCACTTGAATGCGCAGCTTACGGGGGATGTCAAAGTTGGGAAGCGCTTGCTTGGCGCCGCCCAGTTTTAGAATTGCGCCTGCATCTTGCGCCGTGCCCGCAATGAGGGCCGAGAAAGCATCGGCACTCAAGCGCATGACCGCGAGGGGCGCCTCAGGGGAGGCCGCCGCGCCCGGTGAGCGCAATGTCACGGTACGCGCGTAGGCGTAGGGCCAGCGCGGAGGTTCGAGGATGAAGTAAGGGTCATCGACGTTGATTAGGCCGAGAGCGTTGCCATCCCGTGCGTTGGTGGCCCGCGCCGCACCGCTCGGCAACCCTTCCCGCTGAGAGCCCATGCAGACGACGATTTTTCCTGCTATGTCGCCCATGGCCTCCTTACCGCAGTAGCCGCGGAACGTGACGGGTGCTTCGAGCTTGGCGGGCAGCTGGTTCGAAGGCGCAATGGTGATTTGCTGCAGAAAAGCGAGAACGGTTTCCGCGCCCTGTCGCCCGACCAAGGTGAAGCGGCTTCCCTCCGGGTTCACCGCAATTTCGTGCATGGGCACAGACTGGAAGTAACCGCCGTTCTCACCCGCCGGCTCAAGACCGGCAGCTTTGAACCGGTCGGCGACGTATTCGGCGGCGCGCTGGTAGGCCGCCGATCCGGTATCGCGGCCCTCCATCGCATCGTTGGAGAGCGCCTCGGTGGTGTGCCACCAGGCCAACGTGTCCGCATCGTGAATGTCCGCATCGCGCGATTGCGAGCGCGAAACGAGCGGCGCGGCCCATGCCAAAAAAAATAGCGCGCTGCAAAGGCCCCGATGTTTACGACGACTCGCCATGTGCTCCCCTATGAGGTGGGCTCTTCGCCCGTATCGGCGGTGAATCCGGCTGCTGTGATCCCAGCCACCGCGCAGGCCTCGTCTTGCTCGGACTTCGCGCCAGTGATGCCGACAGCACCCATGATAACCTTGCTCGATCGAATCAAAACGCCGCCGGGAACGGGAATAATCCGGCCGCCCGCGAGTGCGTTGACCGCAGAGACGAACGCCGGCGCGGCCGAGGCGCGCTGCGCTATGGCGCGGCTGCCCATACCCATTGCCAGCGTGCCAAAGGCTTTGGCTTGCGCTATTTCGGGCCGCAGCAGACTCGAGCCGTCCTCGCGCTTAAAGGCGACCAGGCAGCCCGCCCCATCCAGGACCGCGACGGTGAGCGGCGGAAGACCCAATGATCTGCCCTGTTCCAGTGCTTTATCAACGATGGCGCTTGCCTGTGCCAAGCTTAAGATACCGTTCATTTAAGGAGGCCCTCGAGAAGTGCTTTATGAAAGGCGGCCGGATCCTGAATTTGCGGCGCGTGCCCGAGCTCTGGGAATTCAATGAGTTTTGCGCCCGGTATCAGTTTGGCAGCGCGCTTTCCGAGTTCAGGATAGTTTCCCAACTGCGGGCGGATCTCCGGCGGCGCGAAATCCTTGCCGATGGCTGTGTTGTCTTTATCGCCGATCATGAGTAGCGTGGGTACCGTGATTTTTGAGAATTCGTAGAATACCGGCTGGGTATAGATCATGTCGTAGATCAGCGCGGAATTCCAGGCAACCAGTTCCTTGCCCGGACCGTTGTTCAAACCCGCAAGCATCTGCACCCACGGCTCGAAAGCCTCGCTCCAGTGGCCCGCGTAGTACGTTGCCTGCTCGTAGCGACGAATGCTGTCAGCATTTGTTTTTAACTCTCGCGTATACCAGTCGTCGACCGAGATGGCCGGAACCCCGATGGCTTTCCAGTCCTCGAGTCCCAAAGGATCCACGAGAACCAGTTGCTGTGTTTCCGTTTGGTACATCAGGGCATAGCGCATCGCAATCATTCCGCCGGTCGAATGGGCGATGAGGGTTGCGTTCTTGATGCCGAGCGATTCCAGCAGTGCATGGGTGTTTCGCGCCAACTCCTGAAAGCTGTATTGATACCGCTCAGGTTTAGTCGACTTGCAAAAGCCGATCTGATCGGGCGCAACCACCCGGTACCCCGCCGCGGTCAACACATCGATGGTGCCGCGCCATGTGGCGGCGCAAAAATTCTTGCCGTGCAGGAGCACGGCGGTGCGGCCGATGGGGTTCTTGGGCTTTACGTCCATATAGGCCATGTGAAGAGTTTGCCGTTGCGAGGCAAAGTCGAATTGCTCGATGGGGAAAGGATACGGGTATCCCTGCAGTTCCGGCCCATAAGAAGGAGTTTCGGCAGCGCCAGCCGTATGCCAAAGCGTTAAAATCCCGACAAGGCCCGCGAGCACACGCTGGGGCAGATCCAATGTTAGCTGGGATGTCATACAATTCGCCTCATGAAAACATTAACGTTGTTGATCACGGGTGCAATAACTCTGCATTCGGCAGCATACGCCGCCGACCGAACCACTGAGCGTCTCGGCACCGTCTCCTTCGAAGTCTCCTGTGCGCCGGCGGAGCAGGCGTCCTTCAGCCGCGGCGTCGCGTTGCTGCATGATTTTTGGTATCAGGAAGCACAACGCCAATTCGAGGAAATCGCGAAAGATCCAAGCTGTGCCATGGCGCACTGGGGCGTGGCCATGAGCGTATTCCATCAGATTTGGGACCGGCCCGACGAGGCGACCGTCGCGCGCGGCTTCAAGGAAATGCAGGCGGCACAGGCACATCCGGCCAAGTCCGCCCGAGAACGCGAGTACTTCGCCGCGCTGCGCGGTTTCTATAAGCCCGATAAGCGCAACTATCAGTCGCGTATTGAGGCCTATGCCGGCGCCATGGGCAAACTGTACCGGGACTTTCCCAACGATACGGATGCGGGCGCTTTCTATGCCCTATCGCTTCTCGCGGCACGAGCTCCCAACGATGACACCCTGACCCTTAATCGTCAGGCAATGGCCGTGCTCGATCCGCTGTTCCTGAAATATCCGGACCACCCGGGAGTGGTGCACTACATTATTCACGCCTGCGATACACCCGCACTGGCGCTCGACGGTCTGGCCGCTGCGCGGCACTACGGGGAGATCGCCGCATCCGCACCTCATGCCGTTCACATGCCAGGCCACATCTTTGCGAGGTTGGGGCTGTGGCAGGCCGATATCGACGCCAACGTTGGCTCCGTGGCGGCCTCCCATGCGGCCGAAGAGAGAAAGCAGAGCGGTGCGATGGACCAGTTCCACTCGGATGACTTTTTGCTTTACGCCTACCTGCAAAGCGGTCAGGAAGCGCGAGCCAAAGCGGTACTTGCCGATTCGGCAGCCGCAATGAGCCACTTCGAATCCATGTCGGACCAGGGCGAGCACTACATGGCCTTCATGTTTCCGTATTACCGCACGAAATTGCCGGTTATCTTCGACCTGGAGATGCGCGACTGGAATTCCGCCACAGCGCTTGCGCCCATTGCGGACGCCCCGCCGCAGACCCAGACCTTGACTTACTGGGCGCGAGCGGTGGCTGACGGGCATCTGCACCACGCAAGCCAAGCCCAGGCTAACTTACGCGAGTACGACTCGCTCATTGAGAAGGTCAAGCAGGGCAAGGATGCTTACCTCGCGCAATCGACCGGCGCGCAGATCGAGCGCGGCGAGATGCTGGCGTGGATTGCCTTTGCCGAGGGTGAGACTACTTCGGCGCTGAAGCATATGCGGGAAAGCGCAGACCTGCAGGACAAGGCCGGCCAGGGGGAAGTCGACATACCCGCACGTGAGATGCTGGCGGACATGCTTCTGGAACTCAAACAACCGCAAGAAGCCCTGGTGCAATACCAAAAAGCGCTGATCTTAAGTCCTAACCGTTTCAATGGATTGTTCAATGCGGGCATGGCCGCGGAGGCGGCCGGCGACAAGGCGCAAGCCCAGAGCTACTACGCGACGTTGTTGAAGATCACGGACAACGGTGCGCTATCGAGCCGGCCTGAGTTCGATCATGCCAAAAGCGTAGTTGCGTCCGCGAAGCTCGCCCTACAATGACGGATGCCGCCGCGGGGCGGCTGCATTTCACGCTCGAAGCCACAGCTACCGGCTCGAGCGCGCGCGCCGCTCGCTTCACCACCCGTCACGATGAAGTGCTGACCCCTACCTTCATGCCGGTAGGGACTCACGCCGCGGTCCGATCGCAACGTCGCGAGGATTTGCTCGAATGCGGCGCCCAGGTATTGCTGGCCAATACCTATCATCTGCTGTTGAGACCGGGCATGGAGATACTCGAAAAATTCGGCGGCATCCATGGGTTCATGAATTGGCCGCGATCGGTGCTGACCGATTCGGGCGGCTACCAAATATTCTCGCTGCCGGGAAGCCGCACCTTAAGCGAAGAGTTCGCGGAATTCACCAGCTATGTCGACAATACCCTGGTGCGCTTGAGCCCGGAGCGCAGTATCGAGGCGCAGAAAATCATCGGAGCCGACATCATGATGGCGCTCGATCAGTGCGTGCCGTCGACCGTGGAGCACAGTGCCGCGCGCAGCGCGATGCAAGTGACTCATCGTTGGGCGCAGCGCAGCCTGGATGCCCGAGGCGAATCCCCGCAAGCGCTGTTCGGCATCGTGCAAGGGGCCAGCTATACCGATCTTCGGCTCGAGAGCGCCCGAGCCATTACGCAAATGCCCTTCGATGGCTTCGCCATCGGCGGCCTGGCCGTGGGCGAGAGCAACGCCCAGCGCGAGGATTGCACCGCCACCGTAACGGAAGTCTTGCCGCGGGACAGGCCGCGATATCTCATGGGTGTAGGCACGACTCGCGATCTGCTCGAGGCAGTGCACCGGGGCGTGGATATGTTCGATTGCATTCTGCCGACCTCTCTCGCGCGGCAGGGGGTGGCCTTCACCAGTTTGGGAAGGCGGGACCTTCGGCGCGCTGCCTATCGCGGCATGCAAGGCCCGATCGATCCGGCCTGCGGCTGCTACACCTGCAAGACCTATTCGATCGCGTATCTCTTTCACCTGCAACGCGTCCATGAAAGCACGGGCTGGCAGCTGCTGAGCCTTCACAATATCCATTTTTACTTGCGATTGATGCGCACCATGCGCGAGCACATTCTCGCCGACACCTGGTTGCCCTTTTATCGCGCGCAACGCGAGGTGCTCGATGCCCGCGACAGCTATGGCAAGGCGCCCACACACGTCACCCGAGCTGCACTGCGTGAACTCAAGCGCAAGCGCGGGCGGTTCGAAGTCATCGTAAAAGAGGACGTTGGGTACATTCGCGACCTTAAGTCGGGCGAGACCATGCATCCGGATGGCGATCCTATCCATGAAGCGCGATCGCTATACGTCGAGCAGTCGCGGCTCGTCGAACGCTTGAGAGATCCCAGCGAGCGGCCGCTGGTGGTTTGGGACGTGGGCTTAGGCGCGGCGGCCAATGCCATGGCCGCCATCGGCGCGGCCGAAGAGTTGGCCGCATTGCAGGCGCGGCAGCTCATGGTGGTCAGTTTCGAAAATGATTTGGACGCGCTCAAGCTGGCGCTGCGTCACCCACGCTGGTTCAAACACCTGCGTCACGCTGCGCCGCGAACACTGCTGGCAGATGAGCGCTGGACCCACGGTACCGCACCGATCGATTGGCTTTTGTGGCGCGGCGACTTCGCCGCGAGAAAGTTCGATGCGCCGCCGCCTGATTTGATTTTCTTCGATCCGTTCTCGTTCAAAACGGATAGCGCCCTGTGGACGCTGCAGGCCTTTCTGGAATTGGCCGAGGTCTGCTCGCAAAAGCCGGTGGAACTGTTTACCTACACTTACTCGACCAGCGTGCGAGCTGCGATGCTGGCTGCGGGCTTTTATGTGGCAAGGGGCCGCGGCACGGGTCCCAAGGCGGAAACGACTATCGCCCTATCGTCACTTGCCGAGGCTATGCCGCATGGGCACTCGCTGCTGGGATCCGAATGGCTGGCCAAATGGCAGCGCAGCGGGAGCCAAGCTCCATTCGGCAGCCACGCACACGATCCTTCGTGGCACGCAGCCGTGCTGTTGCATCCGCAATTCAAGAAACCCTAGTCGCTGATGGCGAGAGCCGTCGGAATCTGCCCCGCCGCAAAAGGCGTGCCTATGGGAGTGATCGCCCCGGTCGCGGGTGCGATGGTGTAGGCGGACACATTGTTGGTGCTCGAATCCGCTACGTACGCGAATTTGCCGGTGGGATCGATCACCACCGCGGTGGGTTGCATCACGGCGAATGGCGATCCGGGCACGGCGGTCAAGACTCCGGTCGTGTCGTTCAATTTGAATCCCGATACATTATTCGAGCCTTGGTTGGCGACGTAGACGAGATTGTCGACCGCGCCGATCGCAATCGACGTGGGCAAACTACCGGTCGCGAACGGCGATCCGCTGATGGGAGTCCGAGGGGTGGAGGAGGTGACGGGAAGTCCGCCGATCGCCGTCAAGGTGTTCGCCGTCGAATTTGCGATGTAAATGTAGTGGCCGGTCGGATCCAGGGCTAACGCCGCGGGACTGGCGCCCGCTTGAAACGGCGAGCCCGTAGCAGCGGTCAAAAGGCCCTCGTTGATCGTATAGGCCGAAAATGTCCCGTCGGTTTCATTTGCCACATAGACAAACTCGCCTAAAGGGTCAACGGTCACTGCGGAAGGTGCAGCGCCCGTCGCGACGACGCCGCCCAGGGCTGTGAGCACGCCGCTGCCGGCAGTGATCGCGTAACTGCCTACCGTACCCGCACTGCGGCTTGTCACATAAACATGGGTACTCGAAGGGTCAATGGCGATGGAGGTCGGGACCGGGCCGCTCGCAAAGGGCGATCCCAAGACCGCGGTCAGCGCGCCGCTGGTGCGGTCGATCGTGAAGGCGGAGACGTTGTTGCCGCCCTGATTGGCCACATACAGGAATGCGCCGGTGGGATCGACCGCGGCGGCCACGGGCGTGGTTCCGCTGGTGAACGGCGACCCGGCAACCGCGGTCAATGCGCCGGTGGCGGCATCAATGGTGTAGGCGGAAATATTCCCTGAACCGCGATTCACGGCGTAGAGGAAGCGGGGCGGATTGATCGTGCACGCCACGGAAATGTTGGTGACATCTGAAGTGCCCACGGTGCCGGTGCCGTTGGCCACCGCACAGGTCTGCGATGGATTGGTCGGCTGCGTCCCCACCGTGATGGCATAGCTCGAATTGAAGTTCACCGTGCCCAACAAGACAGCGCTGCCGTTCGCGGCTGGCCCATTCAACTGTTTGAGCGCGGTCGCATTGTTTTCCAGCTCCAGTCCGGAGCCGACCAGGCCGGTGATGGTGGCCTCGAGATTGGCTCCCGTCTGTCCACCGCTGTCCCCACAGAGCCCGCAGTTGTAACCTTTATGACAACCCGCGATGAGGAGGGCTGCCAGCGCCGCACTTAAGCGAATGGCCGGGGAAGTCAGAAGTCGGGGGCGTTTATCGGTATTCATCAAATCTCCGCTCGTAGGGATCCGAAAGCCGCGTCTAGAGGCCAAAAGCGGACTCGCGTCGCAAAATTATACGAACAATGCAATGCTTGCGACGAGATGCATCACATTTGGGGGCGACGGTGTTTTCAGTCGAGCGAGAAGCGCTGCCGGACGATTCGCTGCTGAAAACATACCAGGGTCCTCTACATCCGGAGCGATGGGGTGGCTACGGCGACTGCTTTGCCGTTACGGCCCCTGGCAAAGTGGATTTGGCCGCGTTTGTCTATGCGTTTTATGCCTCGCCGTTGTTTCGTATCGAGGGACTGATTCTGCGTACGCTGCTTGGGGCCTCTTCGAGCAAGGCCGAAGCGAGGGGCCTCGCCAACGGCGCCCGCGGCAAGTTCGCAGTGTGGTACGTAGGCGAACGCACGCCGACCCAATTGCTGATGTGCGATCGCTACGAGCGCACCCGATCTTGGTTCTGCGTGGCGCCTGTTGCAGGCGGGGACACGCGGCTGCTGTTCGGCTCGGCCGTTGCCGCAAAACGCGACAAGACGCAGGTCTCGCCGCTGCGCGGAGCCTTTCGCTTTCTGCTCTGGTTTCACGTCTTATACTCGCAGATGCTGCTGCGTGCCGCCCGGTCAAACCTATGAGTAATCCAATGCCGAGCAAAGCGGAAATCGCGGACTTTTTGGCGCGCGAGTTTCCGCACAGTCAATACGTCGTGGAGGAGGTGGGTGAACGCTCGGCCACCGTGTCGCACCCCATCGGGCCGGCGCAGCTGCGCCCCGGAAACACCGTATCCGGACCCTTGCTAATGGCTGTCGCTGATGTTGCGTTGTATGTGGCCATTCTTGGCACCATTGGCCTCGTCCCTTTGGCGGTGACCACCAACTTCAGCATAAATTTTCTTAAAAGGCCCTCATCGGCCCACCCGATTAAAGGCGTGTGCCGGCTGATGAAGGTGGGCCGCATCTTGGTGGTTGGCGAAGTGGCCTTGTACTCGGCTGCGGACCAGGACATGGTTGCCCACGCGGTGGGCACCTACTCGATACCGCCGGAGCGGTAGCAAAAAATCACCAGCTAGCGGCGGTCGCGGACGCGATTGGCCTTGCCGGCTGAGCGCGGTAGCGAGCTGTGCGGCACGATGCGGACGTCGGCCGATATCCCGATGTGATCCTTGAGTTTTAAAGCGAGACCTGATGCTTCCACCGACTGCGCCTCGTCACTTAAGCCGGCTCGGGCCTCCACCAGAATTTGAATCTCATCGAGCCGGTTCGGCCGCGTTATCTCGATTTCATAGTGCGGGGCGAGACCGGCGCAGCGCAGAATCATTTCCTCGATTTGGGATGGAAAGACGTTGACGCCGCGGATGATCAGCATATCGTCGCAGCGCCCGCTGATCTTGGCCATGCGGCGCATCGCCGTGAGGCCGCTCGGCAGCAGCCGCGTCAGATCACGCGTGCGGTAGCGGATGACGGGCATCGCCTCCTTGGTCAGCGAGGTGAGTACCAGTTCGCCCTCTTGGCCGTCCGCGACGGGATTGTCGGTGCCCGGATCGACGATTTCCGGAAGGAAATGGTCTTCCCAGACAGTCGGCCCATCCTTGGTTTGCACGAACTCCTGCGCGACGCCGGGACCCATTACTTCCGAGAGTCCATAAATGTCGCAAGCATCGATACCAAAGGCACGTTCGATTTCGCTGCGCATTCCTTCGCCCCAGGGCTCGGCGCCGAAAAGACCCACCTGCAACGACGTCGCGCGCGGGTCTCGCCGCTGGCGCCTGAACTCGTCGAGAATCGCGAGCATATAGCTGGGCGTGACCATAATGATGTCGGGCGCAAAGTCGCAGATCAGCTGCACCTGTCTTTCGGTCTGCCCGCCGGACATCGGAATCACGGTGCAACCCGCCGCCTCGGCGCCGTAATGCGCGCCGAGCCCACCTGTGAAAAGTCCGTAGCCGTAGGCGATGTGCACTTTCATTCCGGCTCGACCGCCGGCCGCCCTGATCGACCGAGCGACCAGAGCGCTCCACACCTCGAGATCATTCTTGGTGTAGCCCACCACCGTCGGTTTGCCGGTCGTGCCCGAGGAGGCATGAATTCGCATGACCTTTTCCATCGGCACGGCGAAGAAGCCGAACGGATACGCGTCTCTAAGATCGGATTTCGTCGTGAAGGGAAACTTCGCGAGGCAGCCTAGCGAGCGAACATCGTCCGGGTGGACGCCTGCCGCGTCGAATTTTCGCCGGTAATTGGCATTGTGCGCATAGGCATGATGCAAGGTTGTGCGTAAGCGCTCAAGCTGCAACGATTCCAGTTCCGCGCGCGTCGCGTTCAAGATCGGGTCGAGCGCGGCGAGTTCTTTACGTTCGATCATCGTAGCGGACGCATGAGGTCAGGGCTGTTTTTCCGGATCGAAATCCGGCCGGCGCTTCTCTCGAGCTGCGCTAAGCCCCTCGCGAACATCCGCCAACCTGAACCCCAGAAACTCCAGAGCGAGCGAAGTATCGAAGCTCGGACCTGCGAGGCGCAACCAATTGTTGAGCGCGTGCTTGGTCCAGCGCATGGCCGTGGCACTGCCGGACTCTAGAGTACGCGCAATGCCGAATGCGGTATCGAGCACCTCGGCATCCGGCACGGCAACCGCAACCAGTCCGATGCGCTCGGCTTCGGCCCCGGACAGGGGTTTGTTGGTCAATAAGTGATATCGCGCCTTGGCAAGGCCGCACAGCAGAGGCCAGATGATGACGGCATGATCGCCGGCGGCAACACCGAGCTTGGTATGCCCATCGAGTATTCGCGCATTGTCCGCGGCCACCGCCACATCCGCGAGCAAGGCGATGGCGAGCCCCGCACCCACGGTGCTGCCGCGAATGGCGGATACTACCGGCTTGGAACAATTGATGAGGTTATAGACCAGATCGCTCGCTTCCTTCCATACGCGGATCAAGGTGGCCTCATCCTGGATCATTCGATCGATCATGTCGAAATCGCCCCCGGAGGAAAAATTCGAGCCCTCCCCGCGCACGATGACCACGCGTACCGCATCATCGATGTCGATGCCGCGCCACACCTGCGCCAGATCCCGATGCATCGACTCGGTGGCCGCATTCAACCGTCCCTTGTTGGATATGACCAGTTCGAGTATCCCGGCTTCTGTGGCCAGGAATTCAAGGCTGGGATAATCCTTCGCATAGCGAGCCGTGTCGATGGGCATCAATTTTTTCCCGCCGAATCGGGTACGGAATGAATGCTCACCATGGTGAGCACTTTGTACGAGGCGACGGTCTCCCCAGTTTGATTGGTGATCTCCGTATCCCAGGCCACTTCGCCCCAACCCTTATCCGAGCGCAGGCTTTTTGCCGCGCACGTGAGCCGCACCTTGATCCGATCGCCGGGCTTGACGGGTTTCACGAATCGAAGCTCATCGAGACCGTAATTGCCGAGCACGGGCCCGTAGTCTGGGTCGACGAACAGGCCGGCCGCGGCGGAAATCAGAAAATAGCCATGTGCGACGCGCCCGCCAAACAAAGGGTTTCGCGCCGCTTGGGTGTCGCTCATGTGCGCATAAAAGTTATCGCCCGTCAAAGCCGCGAATGCCTCGATGTCGGCAGTCGTCACTTCGCGATCCGTCGATTTGAGCGTATCCCCCAACTTGAGCTCGTTGAAGGGGATACGGAAGGGATGGCGGCCTGGATCGAGTTGCCGAGCGCCGCGCACCCAGCGGCCGCTGACGGCCGTGATGGTGTCAGGCGAGCCTTGGACGGCGGTGCGCTGCATATAATGAAGCACGCCGCGAATGCCGCCCATCTCTTCGCCGCCGCCGGCGCGGCCCGGTCCGCCGTGAATG
>DASWUU010000281.1:0-26103 GCA_036401515.1 Steroidobacteraceae bacterium | reverse complement strand
GTCCTGGGCGCTCGGCTGTGTCTTGGTCAGCTACACGGGGAGGCTGCAATTCATGGTGCGATCACTGGGCAATTTGCCTCGATGGCTACTTCTGCTTGAAATGCTTATCTGCCTCGGGCCAGCATTCGCCTATTTCATATTCGTGGCAGTGAGCACGGCGCAGGGGTATTTGCTTTTCGTTCCCGCGCCGGGTTATACCCCGTTGCAAGAAGGACTGATTTTCGGGTCTGCAACTCTAATCGGACCAATCGGCCTTGTAGCTGCGTATAGAACCCTATTCTCAGAAGGTCTTCGGCCGGGAAGGGCACTCACCGGACTCCTGTACTTGCTAGCCATTTGGAGCGGCGCGGTATTCGTTGGACTGCTGGTACGTTTTCGTGTGGCGCTGGAAGTGTGGCTGCTACTGGTGCCGTTAGTTTTGCTGCCTACCGCGGCGGTGATGCATCTCGCATGGCTTCGTTCCCACACCGTCCGAAATGGCGAAAATTCCTGAATGCCCCGACAGGAAATTGCCAGAGACGTGCCACAATCCTGGAGCACGACATCGATACTCTTTCCGTAAGGAGTACATGCGAGGCTTGATTTGCGTTCTAGCGTCGATCCGCGTCAATGCGCTAAGGGGGGCCCGACAAATTCAGCTTCGATGTTAACGTCGATGGCATCCCCGACGCCGATACTGGTTCCCGCCGCGGGGATCCCAAAACTCATACCAAAATCGGAGCGCTTGACGGTACCGTGCGCGGAGAAACCGATCCGCGCATTCGGATCCATGTTCGGCATGCCGGCGTAGCCGCCGTTGAAAGTCGCGTCAAGTAAGACGGGGCGACTCACGCCGAGTACGGTCAATGTGCCGTGGATTTGCATGGTCTTGAGGCCCGTCATCTTGATGCGCTCCGATTTGAACTCGATGTTGGGGAACTTCTCCGTGTTGAGGAGCTGAGGACCTTTCAAGATATCCACACATTGTTTGGGCCATGAGTCCAACTCTATGGAATTGGCATCAATTGTCGTCGTCACTTTGGAGGCAGGAATATCTTTGGGGTCAAACGTCAGGGCCGCTTCGAAACGGGTGAAGCGGGTGGTGAACGTCGA
Source organism: Steroidobacteraceae bacterium (assembly GCA_036401515.1). Classification (GTDB taxonomy): domain Bacteria; phylum Pseudomonadota; class Gammaproteobacteria; order Steroidobacterales; family Steroidobacteraceae; genus Bog-1198. Next base: position 25,011 of record DASWUU010000281.1, on the reverse strand, counting down.
GAAGCCCATGTGGCTCACGCGAAACTCCACACTCGCATGCGCGGGATCGACCTTGTATTGCCCTGCCGGTGCGGGCGCCAGGGACGGGGCGGGCGGCGCGGTCTCAGCGGCCGGGGAGTACCCTGACAAAAAGCTCGCTGCGACAATGAGACCTGTCGTGTAGCGGGTCAGGATAGTCATGGAACGAATACTAGCAATGCGTAACATCGGACCTCCGGTTGGGTGCAGCCACTTGGTGTTCCTGCAATTATTGTATGACGCGGGAATTCGACACTCCATAGCTGCGCTCTGCGAGGCTCAAAGCCTTGCGCTCGTATCCTAGACCTTCCTGCGGGCTAGGAGCGCCCGACTATCGCTGAAGAATCAGTTCCTGGGTGGCGTTGTCGATCGACCAGCTCTTGAAGCGCTTGAGAAAGCTCTGACCTAAGAGAGGCGGGGCGTTGGACGAGGACACCTTGGCTTGGACGTTGGGCGCTTCGATGTTGCCCAGTTTTAGTGATCTGATGATGAAGGTCTGTGAGTGGAAAACCTGGCCATCGGCGTTTTTGTAGGGGCGGGTTCCCGTGAGATCCGCTCGGGTAACGGTATTGGCTCTGACCAGCCTCGAGAAAACATCGGTGGGGATGCTGACATCCGATGCACCGCTGTCGACGACGAAGTTCAATTTAAGGGCGTTGTTGATGACGACGGGCGCAATCAGCCCGCCTGACATTTTTACGAGAGGAATTCTGGTTTCACCGCCTTCGATCAGGCCCAATTCGGTTTTGAGCTCTCGCACAGCCTTCGCGCTGATTTTCGTAAGGCCCGGATTGAGTCGCTCCGCTTCGAGCACTTCATCACGGGCCATATTGGTCTTGTTCGCCTTGGCGTAGACCTCGGCTTGGACCCAATGAGCCTTGGCGCTATTCGGGTGGTTCTTGAGAACCTGGCTGATCATTTCCTGCGCCTGATCGAGATGACCGGTGGTGGCGGCTTCGTAGATTTGATGCATGGTGGGGTCGGCGGCAGCGTGTGCGGCCGAAAAAAGCACGATGCCGAGCGAAATTGCGGCGAGGAGTTCGAAGGATGTTTTTGTCGCAAAGGCCATCACGCGATTCTAGCCGCGTTTGGATCTTCAACAAGCTTGTGATTCAGCAAAAAGTTAGTGCTTTCATCAAAATCATTCTGAGGGATCGTAAGGCTGCGTGAGATCTTTCTTCTGTTGTTCGTTAGTCGCGTGCGACTCAAGGACTCAACGACGCCACATATGCGGCAAGCGAAATCATGTCGTCCATAGAGAGCTTCTCAACAACAGGCTTCATGAGCGCGCTTCCGGTACCCTCTCGCACGCCGCCATGAAAGTCGTAGAGCTGGCGGATGATATAACTCGGTGAGCGCCCAGCTATGCCGGGAATTGGCCCGAGACCCTTCAAGTCCGGACCGTGGCAGACACCGCAGGAAATCGTTTTGGCGCCTACTGAGTTAGCCAGCCGCCGCCCTCGTTCAACACTGCCCGATGGGACATATGCGACCCAGCGCGAGCGCCCGTCGCGGCGCTCGAATTGCTCAAGGTTCTCGGGAACCTCAATAATGCGCTGTCCAAGCGGCTCCGTTCCCGGAATTGAGGCAACGGCGAGATGCCAATCAACCACCCTGGTCTTAGAGACGTTCGCTGTCTCAACGATTTTGATTGCCGATCTAGGTGTGAGACCGGAGAAGTAAGCGGCGGCCGCGTCGATTTCCTCGTTGGTGATAGCGCGCGCAGTGTCCACCATCAACTCAGGATTTCTCCCGGGTACAGACGTCTTCCTCGCGCCGCTTTTGAAATCCGCCATCTGCTGTGCGATGTACGCAGCTGGCAGACCCGCAAGTCTCGCGTTTTCGGGACCACCCGACCCGTCGGCCCGATGGCAGCACCCGCAAGCGAGGACGGCTGGCTTTCTTCCCCGAGCCACGACGTCCGGCATCGGCGGGTGATCGCCCGGGTGCCAATCCGGCGAAAAGTTCAGATCACGGATCTGGGTTAGAGTGAACGCCGCGTCGCTATCTGGTACGTGCAGAGGAGTGCCGTCATCAGCAAGCAACGGCAAATTCGGAAGGTTGACGGGATAGGCCCATGCGGGCGGTGGGTCTCCTGGTGGCGGATTTCCGCCAGCCAGCATCGACGACAGGAGAAGACTCAAAAGCACGAGACTTCTGTGCATTTTTGTTCTACGCCGACAGGGTTCCCGACTCGGCACCAAAGTCTATGATCTCATAGGTACCAGGCAATTCCACGTTCGCACTGCGAGGTGGCTCGGGGGACACACCTCCTAGGGCGATTTGGTGACATAGCCAAATAATTCGCCGACTCAAACAGGGGTCGGTGCATCCATTTTAGCCCTTCGCCCGAATCCATCACTACACATGTATGGGCAGGATTCATAACTTATGCGCGTCGCCGTCGTGGGATCGGGCATCGCGGGCCTCGCATCGGCCTGGTTGCTGTCGCGCAAGCACCACGTGACCTTGTTCGAGGCCAGCAGTTACTTCGGCGGCCATACCCATACGCACGATGTGGTTCAGCAAGGTCGAAATTACCGGATCGATACGGGGTTCATCGTGCACAACCCCAAACACTATCCGCTGCTGAGCCGCCTGTTCAGCGAACTGGGCGTGATATCGCAACCCACCACGATGAGCTTTTCCGTGCACAATGAGGCGACGGGGCTGGAATACAACGCGGCGTCGCTCAATACCCTTTTCTGCCAGCGCAGCAATCTTTGGTCACCGCGCTTTTTTGGCATGGTGCGCGATCTGATGCGCTTTTATCGCGAAGCGCCGGCGCTGTTGCAGCGACCCGAGGACACCACCTGCCTCGGCGATTATCTGATTGAACGCGGATATGGTGCAGCCTTTCGCGATGAACATCTGGTACCGATGGCTTCGGCGCTATGGTCCTCGCCTCCGATGCGGATCCTAGAGTTCCCGGTCCGTTATCTCGTGCAGTTCATGGCCAATCACCAGATGCTGCAGGTCAGCGACCGCCCGCAGTGGCGGGTTGTGCGAGGGGGGTCCGCACGCTATGTACAGGCGCTACGCGCGCATTGGCCCGTAGAGGAGCGCGCAGACTGTGCAGTGCGCTCGATCCGGCGGCGGGCCGATGGTGTTCAAGTGGACAGTAGGGTCGGCATCGAGCGTTTCGATCAGGTCGTACTGGCATGCCACAGCGATCAGGCGCTGGCATTGTTGAGCGACGCCGACGAGCGCGAGCGATCGATCCTCGGCGCAATACCATTCCAAACCAATCACACCGTCCTGCATACCGATGCGAGCCTGCTGCCGAGGCGGCGCAAAGCATGGGCGGCCTGGAACGCCTGGCTGCCGCGTAGCCCGCGCGAGGCGTGCACGATCAGTTACTGCATGAATCTGTTGCAAGGCATCGCATCACCGGAACCCTTCGTGGTCACCTTGAACCGAACGGAGGCCATCGATCCGGGCAAAATTTTGCGCCGCATGAGTTACCAGCACCCTGTCTATACCCGCAGTTCAGTTGCCGCGCGAGGGCGCAAGCCTGAGATCCAGGGTCGGCGCCGCACTTGGTTTACCGGTGCCTATTGGGGCTGGGGTTTTCACGAGGACGGCGTGCGCAGTGCGGTCGAGGTGGCGGCAGCGCTCGGCGTGCGCTGGCCTGAGGCGGCTGCATCGCCGCAAGAAGCGGAGCGACCGGAACAGGAGGTTGCTGCGTGAACGCGACCGCCGCCACAGAGCGCTTCTCACCGGCGAGTGCCATCTACGAAGGCGTAGTGCGCCATCGTCGGCTTGGACCGCATCCGCATGCGTTCGACTACAGGATGGCGCAACTCTATTTGGACCTCGACGAAGTGGATCGAGTGCTAACCCGGCGCTGGCTTTGGTCCGTCGAGCGATACAACATTGCGCAGTTTCGCCGCAAGGATTACCTCGGTCCGACCGGGCTTTCTCTAGCCGACGCCGTGCGCCTCCGCGTGGAGAGGGCCACGGGCCGGCGGCCGATGGGACCTATCCGCTTGCTCACCCATCTACGTTATTTCGGCTTTGTATTCAACCCAGTCTCTTTCTATTACTGCTTCGCCGAAGATGGCCTGACCTTGACATCTGTCGTTGCAGAAATAACCAATACGCCCTGGCGTGAGCGCCATGCCTACGTGCTGCCCGTCGAAGCTGCGCTGGTGCAGGGACGAGTTTTCAGCTGGGCATTTCCCAAGGCTTTTCACGTATCGCCATTCATGGCGATGGAGCGGGAGTACTCCTGGCGCTTCACGGCGCCCGCGGCTGATTTGAACGTTCACATGGAGGTGATGCGTGACGGTCAACGTGAGTTCGATGCCACGCTGACTTTGCAACGCCGGGCCTTGGATGGCGCTTCGCTCGCCCGTGTGCTGTGGCGCTATCCGCTGATGACGGCACAGGTGGTGGGCATGATTCATTGGCAGGCGTTGCGTCTCTGGCTAAAACGCAATCCGGTTTACAAGCACCCGCAACACTTTGAAGGTTCGCATGAACGCTGACGTCGAGTCCCGATCCGCTGCATCCTTCCACGTCGTGGCACCTGCGTCCGCCGGGACGCGCTTCCTGCGTCGCCGCCTGCTGGCGCAGCTGGCCGAATTGCGGCAGGGCCGAGTGGTGTTGCGCGATGTTCTGGGCACGGTCGAGCTGGGCGTCCCTGCCGCGCAACATCCGGACCTGGCGGTACATATCGAGATCGCCGACCTTGCCTTCTATCAAGCTATCGCCGCGAACGGCAGCGTGGGAGCGGGCGAGGCCTACATGAAAGGGCAGTGGCGCTGCGACAATCTCGTCGGCCTGATGCAGCTGCTGGTACGTAACCGCGATCTGCTCGACGGCATGGAAACCGGCTTGGCCAGCCTGGGGGGCATGGCCATGCGCGCCTGGAATGCCTTGCGCGCGAACACACGAGGCGGCAGCCGCCGCAATATCGCCGCACACTACGATTTGAGCAACGCTTTCTTCGAGCTGTTCCTGTCCTCCGATTTGATGTACTCCTGTGCCATCTGGGAAGGAGCCGATGACACCCTGGAGGCCGCCTCCCGGCGCAAGCTCGATCGCATTTGCCGCAAGCTCGACCTGCAGCCAAGCGATCGCGTGATCGAGATCGGTACCGGCTGGGGCGGTTTCGCACTTTACGCCGCGAAGCACTTCGGCTGCCACGTCACCACCACGACGATCTCGCGAGAGCAGCATTCGCTGGCCGGGACGCGCATCGCCGAGGCGGGGATGAATGCGCGCGTCACATTGCTGAATGCTGACTATCGGGATTTGCGCGGGCAGTACGACAAGCTGGTGTCGATCGAGATGGTCGAGGCGATTGGCGCGCCCTATCTCGATACGTATTTCGGCCAGGTCGGCCGCCTGCTGAAATCCGACGGCTTGGCGCTGATCCAGGCCATCACGATCGAAGATCATCGCTACGTGCAGGCGCTCAAGTCGATAGACTTCATCAAGCGCCATATCTTCCCGGGCAGCTTCATCCCTTCGATCAACGCGCTGATTGCGGCCAAGACGCGCAGCAGCGATCTCGCGCTGGTACAGCTGGAGGATTTTGCGGATTCCTATGCGCGAACCCTGCAAGTATGGCGTGAGCGGTTCATGGCACGCCTTAACCGGGTACGCGCGCAAGGATTCAACGAGCAATTCATCCGCATGTGGGAGTTCTATCTGGCCTATTGCGAAGGGGGCTTCCGCGAGCGCTCAATCGGCGTCGCGCAGCTGTTGCTGGCGAAGCCTGACAATCGCCGGCCGGCGGGAAAAGAGGGGTTGGCGTTAGGAGTTGGCGTTACGGGTTAGCCGTTAGCGTTTCGGACCTAGTTCAGGCCATTGTTGCGGCACTTTGCGCAAGGTTTCGGTCGAATAGCCGAGCTGCCGTACCCTTTCCACCAAGGCATCGTAATCCTGCTGTGGGATGCTCGGCGTGCGCGCCATGATCCACACATAGTCGCGCTTGTTGCGTGCGATGATCGTCTCGCTGTAGTTATCGTCAAGATGCGCGACGATGTATTCGGCCTCGATCGGCCATATAAACTGCATACTCCACACCGCGTTATGCGTATCAGGCCTTACCGTGCCGACGGGATGCATTGTCTTCAGCGGCGCATCAAAGCCGTTATTACGGTAGCGGAACGTGGTCTGGATATGCCCGTTGGACGACAGTTCGTAGGACTCGACGGCGTTGTACGCACGCTTTTCCAGTAACGAGGGGATCGATGCGATCACATACCAATCGCCCATGAAGCGAGGGAGGTTGACCTGCGCGACGGGCTGAATGGCACGGACGTTGCGCGCGCAGCCGGCGACGATGGCGCAGGCGACAGACAGCCCGAGCATTCGCAGCCCGCCCATGAAGCCCTTCCTACGTACAGATATCATGCGGGCCGGCTGAAACGATAGTGCGCCACCAGCCACTCCTGGCCCCCGGCGTAGCCGAACAGCTCGGCGCATGCCATCCAGAACATGCGCCAGCGCTGGAACCAGAGCGCGGCGCTGCCGCCATACGCCCGCTCAAGCACGGTCATCACAGCCGCGTGTTGCCGGTCCTGGTTTTCCAGCCATTGATTCGCCGTTAGCTGGTAGTGCGTGCCATCGACATGCCAGCGCTGCTCGATCTGCAAATTGCGCTGGAACCACAGTAAGGTATCTGAGGCGGGCATGAGACCGCCGGTGAAAAAATGCCGGCCCATCCAGTTGCCGCTGCCGTTCGTCTCGAACGGATACATCAGCGTGCGATGTGCGAATAGGTGTACGAATAACTTGCCCCCAGGCCGCAGCCAGCTCCCTATGCGTCTTAGCAGCGCCTGGTAGTTGCGCATATGCTCAAACATCTCCACCGATACACAGCGGTCGAACTGAGCCACGTCGAGTGCCAGCGTGTTGATGTCCTGCGTGATCACGTGCACGTTGATGAGTCCACGCTGGCGGCATTGCTTTTCTATGTAGAGGCGCTGGCTATGCGAATTGGATACGGCGGTGATGCTCGAGTTCGGATATTGCTCGGCCATCCACAGGGTTAGCGATCCCCAACCGCAACCGAGCTCCAGGATGCGCTGATCGTTTCGCAGCTCAGCGCGTTCGCCATAGAGTTCGAGCATGGCGGTCTCGGCCTCTGCGAGTGATTCGCTGCCGGTCGGGTAGTAGCAGCTTGAGTACTTGAGCAGCGGACCGAGGCAAAGCTGAAAGAATTCAGGCGGCAGCTCGTAATGTTGAGTGTTGGCGGCGTCGGCATGAATGGCGATCGGACTGCCCCTCAGCTCATCGATGCGCTGAGCGAAGCGTGCGGCTTGCGCAGTGAGTCCCCCAGCGCGCTCCTCTCGCAGTCGCTGAGCGCATAGTTGGCGAATGCCTGCACGCAGCACGCTATCGGGGATCAGCCCCCGCTCGGCGAGGCCCAGAAGACCGCGGGCCGGGCGGTCGTGCGTCAATTCTATCGTATGCAGGGCAGAGGAATTCATGGTCGGTTCCTTGTCGATGTGGCGCTTGAACTGGAGGATTTTGGAAACCAGGGGAATAGCATCGGGGTGCGGTCTTGGTAGTCGCGGTAGTCAGCGCCGCGGGTGCGCAGTGCCTGTGCTTCGGTGTAAGGGATGCCGCTAATCCATCGCAGAAACACGAACATCAGGACCGGGCCGGTCAATGCCAGCCACGCGATCGGCGAACCGATGGCGAGCGCGACATACGTGAACCAGCTCAGCCATTCAAAGAAATAGTTAGGGTGGCGCGAGTAACGCCAAAGCCCGTCGCGACAGGTCTTGCCTCGGCTGGCCGGATTGGCACGAAAGCGTGACAACTGACGATCGGCGATGCTTTCGCCGGTCATGCTGCATATCCAGATTGCGGCGGCAATTCCAATCCGGGCGAGGGATAACTTTGAGTTGTGCCCCACCGCGAGAAAGGGTAGTGCAAACAACGGGATCAACAGCGCCTGGAGCTGGAAGAAGCCGAAAATCTTTCCTTGATGTCCATGCCAGTGTTTGCGTAAGTGACGGTAGCGTCCGTCTTCCGGTTCACTGCGCACGCGATGCCATAAATGCAGCGCGAGCCGCGATCCCCAGAGTCCCCCAAACACGGCCAATGCAACGCGCGGCGCCACGGCGCCATCGCCAAGGGCGGCCAGCAAGACGGCACCGGCGCCCAGACCGCTCGCCCACAACACATCGACGATACCAATATTGCTGTGCTGACGCTGCCAAAGCCAACCGGCACTCATCATCACGATGGCGAGCAGCCAGACGAGGAATAGCGAATGCCAGAGGCTCACGACCACTGCCTCGCCCGACCGGCCAGCAGCGGTAGGGCGATGCCCCATCCAACCGCAAGAACGGATAGGCCGCGCCACGTCGGCGCAGTCAGTGTCACAACGTGCCAGCCGCGCCCGGCGCCGAGATAGGCCGCAGGCCCTCCGAGGGCACCGACAATCACAGCCAGCCACAGGTGCTTTTGTAGATAACTCAATGACTCGTTAAGAGTTAAGGCAAAAGAGGCCCACACCATGAGTATCCAAAGCGGTGCACCGCCTCGTGGTAGGGCCGGTGCGGGCGTTGCGTAGACGCTCCATCCCGCCAGCGCCAGGGTGCCATCCATCAGGGCACCGAGCAGAACGCTCATCGCGATCAGTTTCAAATCGGCCGCGCGATGGCGCGAAACCTTCAGCTGCCATGCTGCGAACGCGGCGAATGCAAGCGCGCCGGGCCAGGTCAAGCCGCGCGCCGCGGCAATGATCGCGCAGAACCAGACGGCCTGGTAACCAACAAAGTTTCCCCAGAATCTTATTCGCCGCATCGACGGGTCACAACGCATGGTCACGATAGCTGAGCATAAACAGAAGTTCGAACCAGCAACCCGAATGGATGCATCGATGCTCAATTTTTTGACGGCGAGCATGTCGTTGATGCAGGTTTTTTACACCTCGACGAATTTGCCGGCAATTACCGCGGGCGGCGCCTTAAGATCGTTTACGTGCCGTTTGGCAACGGCCGCCCGTCGGGGCCTGCAGAGGACGGCCAGGGCGCGCGCTGAAAATTTGACTCAGGCCTTCGCGGCCTTAAGCTGCCAGAGCAGAAACGCGTACGTGTCCGCGGCTTCGCGGTCTTGCTGCGCGCGCGTCGAGCCGATGCCGTGGCCTGCGTCGTAATCAACGCGCAGCAAGATCGGCTTGCCCGAGGTGCTCGCGACCTGCAAACGCGCCGTCATCTTGGCTAAGTGAAACGGGGCGACGCGCGGATCGGTGACGCCGGTGGTGAGAAGCACGGCGGGATAGGGGGTGCCGTTCTTCACCGACTGATAACTGTCGATGCTCTTCAGTGCCTTGTAGCCGGCGGGATCGGAAATGGCTCCCCACTCGGGTTCTTCGCCGTAGCCGTCCTGCTCCACGATATAACGCAGGGGGTTCGACCAACCCACGCCGTCGATGACGGCGGCAAACAGCTCGGGCCGCTCGGTCATGGCGCGCCCGACGGTGATGCCGCCCGCGGAACGGCCGCCGATCGCGAGATGCCTCGAGGAAGTGTACTTCTTCGCGATGATCTCTTCGCACACCGCAATGAGATCGCGCCAGGTGTTGGGCTTGTTGGCGAGCTGTCCGGCCTTGTGCCATTCGCGTCCATATTCGCCGCCGCCGCGCACATTGGCGTAACCGACGATGGCGCCGGCGTCGACCAGCGCCAGCGTTCTTCCCGCAAAGGTTGGGGTATACGCCGCAAGACCATAGGAGCCATAGGCTGAGATCCAGGTCGGATTGCTGCCGTCCTGCTTCATGCCTTTGCGATATATGAGCGTGTACGGAATCTTGACGCCGTCCTTCGCGGTGGCGAAGAAGCGCTTGGCTTCGTAGGCGCTGACATCGATGGCGGGTTTGGGCGTGATGCCGGTGTCTGCGAGGCGGCCGGCCGTGTCGACGGACCAGATGCCGGCGGGATTGAGCCAGCCCTGCAGTGAGATCAGGACGCCGTCTTCGTTGGGCTCGGCGTAAACCGCGCCGATGGTGCCGTCGAAGGGCAGGGCAATGTCGCTGACTTTGCCGTCGCGACCTAAGCGCTGCAGGCGGCTGATGCCGCCGTCCATGATTTTCAAGTAAATGCCGTCGTGGGCGCGCGCAGTACTTGCGATCACCAGCGCGTTCTGCGGCACCATCACAGTGCCGGCCGCAATATTGGGCGCTGCGGCAGCGGTCTTGACGATGCGTCCGCGGGGCGAGCCTTTATTGACCAGCAGGTAAAGATCCTCGCCGTCGAGTTCAAGATCGGTTACCTCATCGTCGAAACCGGCGAAAGAAATCCATTTCGCTTTACCGGCCAGCACATCGGTCAGCGGCGCGACGAAGCAGCGCGCCTCGGGCCTCACGTCCGCAAGCTGCAAAATGGCGTAACGGGAAGCTGAGGAGGTGACGATGGTGGGAACCTGGATCTTGTCGTAATCAAGGCCCGCGACCAAGCCACGCTTCATCAGGATGGGATCGGAATTTGGATCGGTGCCGAGCTTGTGAAAGCGCGCCTGCGCATCGAGGTAGCGTTCGGGCGTTGCCACTGCACCCGTGAGTTGGGTGTAGAAGAAGCCGCTCGCATCATCGAGCCACTGCGGATTGGCGCCCTCGGTGTTGGGAATGGTCTCATTCAAATCCTTGCCGTCGGCGACCGTGAGTACGTGCAGCAGCGAATCTTCGCTGCCGTCCTTGGACAATCCGTAGGCGATGTACTTGCCGTCGGGCGACGCGCGCCACCAGTCGAGCGATACGTGACTTTTGGCGCTGCTCATGGCTGTGGGGTCGACGAGCACGCGGTCGGGACCGTTCGCGCCTTGGCGAACGAAGAGCTTGAAATTGTCCGCGCCCAAGGGGCGCTGCTGAACGAAGGTCAGACCGCCGGCTCGCTGAACGCGGGAGGTGGCGACGGTATCGCCCGAGAGTTGCTCGATGCGCTTGAGGAGCGCCGCGCGGCCGGGCAGGGGGTCGAGGATGGCGCGGGTGTGGTCGTTTTGTGCTTTCAAGAACGGCAGCCAGTCAGGATCCTTGCTGTTCTCCATCCACCGATAAGGGTCGCTCAAGGTTTCGCCAAAGTAGGTGTCGTGCACCACATCGATTCTGGCCACCGGTGCGGCGGGCACCCTGTCTTTTCCGGCGGTTGCGGTCGCTGCCCACAGGCTCGCCGGCAGGAGCGACATCGACAAGGCGCTCGCACTGGCGGCGAGAAACTCCCGGCGGTCTAAATCCAATTTCATGCGTTTAATCCTCTAGATGGGCGTGCCATACATTCGCGCTGGCGGGCCGACACTCCTAACGCGCCGACAAGATATTATCGAGGCTGGCGGGCTCCGCGCCATCGCGCTCGAGGTGCGGATAGCGCAGTCCTTCGTGATAATCCAGATTCGCGACCATGAAGCGGTCGCCGATCTTGACGATCAATTCGATGGGCTTCTGTTGACCGTGGGCCTCGCGGATGGCGTCTTTGAGCACGTCAGAGCTATAGGCGATGCCGTTGATGGCAAGAATTTGCGCCCCTTCGATGAGCTTTGCTTTGAAGGCGGGGCTGTCCCAGATAACCTGGGAGATCGTGCCGTCCGCGCCGGCGTCCTTGGCGTCGATCTCGATGCCGATGGAGTTGAGCAGATCGACGCGCTTGCGTTGATCTTCGGTAACCGCTTGATAGTCGCTCGGCGTATCGGTGTACACGAGCTTGTAGCCGCCGCGTTTGAATCCATCGAGGGGCGCGGGCTTGGCAATGGCGTCCAGGCGCTGGCGCAAAAAGCTCGACCAGTCATTGGGCTCGACGGCATTCAAGGCCTTCACGACATCCTCAAAAGTGTAGGTGACCACGGCGAAGCTGCCGTCGTTGATGCCGAAGAACGCTCGGGCAAAATCATCGAGCGAGCGGACGCCTTTGGAGCGCTCGCGTATCAAGGTGTCGACATCAAGCCAGATCAGCGCGCTTTCGTCGTAATAGTCCTCGAAGCGTTGCCAGTCAGACCAGGACTGCGGTCTTCGGGGATTGATGATTTCATCGTTGGTCGTGTCTTGCAGCGTGCGCCACTGGCGACCCTTTTGAATCTCATAGTGGGCGGCGGTGAGGGCGAGCTGATCGAGGGCCTGTTGGCGCGTGCGCAGGCCTGAGCGAGCTGCCAGGACCTGACCCCAGTACTCGGTTTGTCCTTCATAAACCCACAGCAGACTGTCCTGCATGGGCACGTTGTAATTCGGGGTCCAAAGATCAGCGGGACGCCGGAACTTGCCATTCCAGGAATGGGTGAACTCGTGGGGCAGCAGGTCCCTGACGAACGCCGTCTTGTCCCACTTGGTGAAGGATTCCGGATCGCTGCCATCCTCGCTCGATTGATGGTGTTCGAGGCCGTTCTGCTGGATTTGGTCGCTCAGCGAGTACAAGAAATCATAGTGATTGTAGTGATGCGACGCGAAGAGCTTGTAGGCCTGTCGCACCAAGTTGCGGTATGCCTCGATGTATTCGGGTTTCGCGGCAAGAAGTTCGGGCCGGTCGGCAAAGAGGTCCATGTGCACGGGCACTGCGCTGCCGGGATCGAGGTCGACCTTTGAGGCGTAGCGGCCGGCGTAAACCGGACTGTCGAGCAGCGTTTCGAGCGTGGTGCGCTTGAAATGCGTAACGGCACGGTCGGCGGACGCGGTTTCCAAGGCCGAGGCCAGCTGAAAATTGGCTGGCAGCGTGAGGCTCGCCTGCACGGGGATTTGCCGCGCGAAGTAGCCGGCGGGATACAGCACCAACTCATTCCATTCGAGCAACAGAAGATCGGCGCTGATTTCCAATGCCCCCACCTTGGCGCTGGTGGGCGAGAGATAATCGAAGTCGATATCAACGGATTTCGTTCCCGCAGTGGGATGCAGCCGAAACGCGTAGACATCGACCGGATCGCGCTTCCACGAAACGGGCACGCCGCGCGCCGTGATCCGGATGCCGGCAAGCCGGTCGATGGTGCCTTCCGGCGCGTGGGTGCCCGGCAGCCATTTGGGGTAGAACAGCACGGTGTCGGGGCCGACGCCACTCAAAGTTTCATGCACGTGGACGATGCGACGAGCGGTGTCGCTCGCATCCACGACTAGCTGAATCTCGCCGGCATAGGCATGATCCTTCGGTGCGGGGATTTGCACGATGGGAGCCATGGTCGTCGGACCTTGAGCTTCGGGGGCGGCTGCGGCCGCGACGGCGCACTGGGCGACGGCGCCAATGGCGAGACTTAAGGCGGCGAATATCTTCATGGAGTCCTCTTTTTGTTCGGCGCACATCTTAGCAACGGGCGCGCAACCGACGGAACTGAATTAACGTCCTCCTGTCGGATGCCCTGCAAAACTACATTACTTAAGGCAGCTGGAGTTCCCATGGATCGATCCGTTAGAGCGTCGTTGGCGCGAATTTGCATAGTGTCTCTGGCCGCGTGGGCCGGGGGCTCGATCGCGGCCGGTGCCGCTGGTGCCGCCGGTGCTGCGGGTGCCGCTGGCGCACCGCAATTCGGCAGTTTCGGCATAGATCTTGCCGCGGAAGACAAGTCGGTCAAGCCGGGAGATGATTTTTACCGCTTCGTGGATGGTCACTGGCTGACGACCGAGAAAATTCCGGCCGACCAGAGCAGTTGGGGCGCCTTCGAGGTGTTGCACGAGCAGGCGCAGGTGGACGTCAAAGCCATCATCGAGGGTAGTGCCGCCGCGCACGCGGCTCAGGGAACCATCGAGCAGAAAATCGGCGATTTCTACCAGGCGTTCTTGGATACCGGAAAGATAAATCAGCTGGGGCTCACCCCGGCGAAGCAAGCGCTCGATGCCATCGCGGCGTTGAAAACGCATAGCGAAGTGGCGGCGCTGATCGCCGATCCGCGCGTGCCCGTAGATGGGCCTGTCGGCTACAGCATTACGCTCGATGAGAAGAATCCCGATCGCTACATCGTTGGTATCGAACAGTCTGGGTTGAGCTTGCCGGACCGAGAATACTACCTAAAGTCCGATGCGCAGTTCGCCGACATCCGCGCGAAGTTTCTGAAGCACGTGGAAAAAATGTTGACGCTCGCGGGTCACAAAGACGCGAGGAGCGAAGCGGCGCAGATTCTTAGCGTAGAGACCCAGATCGCCAAGCTGCACTGGGACGTTGCGAAGCGCCGTGATCGCGATTTGACTTACAACCTGATGACCGTCGCCTCGCTGGAAAAGGACGCGGCGGCGTATCCCTGGTCTGCGGCCTTTCAAGCCTCGGGTTTTCCCGGGCTCAAAGAGGTAGTCGTGGCCGAATGGAGCGCGGTCCCTGCGTTGAGCAAACTGTTCGCCGGCACGCCGGTGTCGACCTGGAAGCCTTACCTCACGTATCAATTCCTGACGAACGAAGCTGCGGTGCTGCCGCAGGCGTTCGATGAGGAAAATTTCGACTTTTACGGCCGGATCCTCGAGGGGCAGCCGCAACAGCGCGAACGCTGGAAGCGCGCGGTGCAAGCGACCAACGGCGCGCTGGGCGAGGCCATCGGCAAACTGTACGTGGACAAGAAATTTCCGCCGGCTTCGAAGCAGGCCATGGAAACTTTGGTGGAGAACTTGCGCAAGGGCTATGCGCAGCACATTGCCAATGTGCCGTGGATGACGCCGGAGACCAAGAAGGTCGCTCTGGAGAAGCTCGCGGCCTTCCGGCCGAAAATCGGCTATCCGACTAAATGGCGCGACTACTCAAAGCTCGAGGTCAAGCCGGGCGATGCCTTCGGCAATCACGAGCGCGCGCTGGTATTCGAGTGGAACCGTCAGCTCAGTCGTTTAAATCAACCGACGGACCGCGACGAATGGGGCATGACGCCTCAGACCATCAATGCTTATTACAACCCGGTGTTCAACGAAGTGGTGTTCCCGGCCGCCATCTTGCAGCCGCCATTTTTCGATCCCAACGCCTCGGCTGCGGTCAATTACGGCGCGATCGGCGCGGTGATCGGACATGAAATGGGCCATGGTTTCGATGACCAAGGCGCCAAGTCCGATGCGAAGGGGGTGTTGCGGACGTGGTGGAAGCAGGAAGACGTCGACGCATTCAAGAAGCGTACCGACTCACTGGCCGACCAATACTCGGCGTTCGAGCCACTTAAGGGGCTGCACGTGAACGGCCGCCTGACCTTGGGCGAGAACATCGGCGATTTAGGCGGCGTCACGATCGCTCACGATGCCTATTTGATTTCGCAGCATGGCGTTGCGGCGGCGGATGTCGACGGTTACACGCCGGACCAGCAATTCTTCATGGCGTGGGCGCAGGTGTGGCGCACCCTCGATCGGGACGAAGCATTGCGCAATCAAGTCATGACGAACGAGCACAGTCCCGGCGAGTATCGCGTGAATGGCGTGGTGCGTAACGTGGATTCTTGGTATACGGCTTTCCACGTGCAGCCCGGCGATAAGCTTTACCTGGCACCGGATCAACGGGTGCGTATTTGGTGAGGACATGCCTGAGCTGCCCGACATATCGGCCTATTTGAATGCGCTGAAAGAACGCATCGTCGGTCAGCCGCTGGAGCGCGTGCGCATCGCGAGCGCCTTCTTGCTGCGCACGGCAACGCCGCCCTATACAGACGCCGAAGGTCATCGTGTGCGGGAACTGCGCCGCGTCGGCAAGCGCATCGCTATCGGACTCGATAATGATTTATGGCTGGTGCTGCACTTGATGATTGCCGGCAGGCTGCACTGGAAGGCTCGCGGGGCAAAGTTGGGCGGGCGCAATAATTTAGCCGCGTTCGATTTTCCCTCAGGCTCTCTGGTGCTGACGGAAGCGGGCACCAAGCGTCGCGCATCACTCTATGTGCTCAAAGGCGAGGAGGCGCTGCGCGCGGCCGATCCGGGTGGCGTCGATGTGTTCGCGATCGACCTCACGCAATTTCGCGAAGCCATGACGGCGGAGAATCGCACGCTCAAGCGGGCCTTGACGGATCCTCGAATCTTAAGCGGCATCGGCAATGCCTATTCGGACGAGATCCTGCACGCGGCGCGATTGTCCCCCATCACCCTGACGCACAAGTTGACGCCGGAAGAGTGGGAGCGGCTCTTCACGGCCACCCGCGATACGTTACGAACGTGGATGGAGCGGCTGGGAACGGAGGCGGCGGCGGGCTTTCCTGAAAAGGTCACGGCGTTTCGCAAGGACATGGCGGTGCACGGCCGGTTCGGAAAGCCGTGCCCGCGATGCGGCGAACCGGTGCAGCGGATACGGTACGCCGACAATGAAACCAATTATTGCGCTCGGTGCCAGACCGGCGGCCGAGTGCTTGCCGACAGGGCGCTGTCGCGGCTGCTCGGCGCGGACTGGCCGCGGACTCTGGATGAGCTGGAGGCGCTGAAGCGGCGAAATGTCTGAGTCCGCAATCATCCTTCGATGGCGAGCGAATCGTTCGCTGCAAACGTCTAGTAGTCTGCAATGAAGCAGCGAGGGCATTCGGATACCGAGGGATTTGAAATGAGTGCAAAAACACGCGGGGCGAATTTGCGGCATCCGCTGATCGCATTTTGCTTCATGCCGATAGTCTGTGGGGCGCAGGTCGCCGAACCGCACAAATACGTGTCGCCGTGGCGGACTCCCTGGACTTACGACGGTGCTCGCGGCAACGATCATTGGGCCGACCTTGATCCGCAGTACGCTGCTTGTAAAGGCATGGAGCAGTCTCCCATAGACATCCGCGAGGCGCAGAAGGCCGACCTGCCCGCCTTACGATTGGAGTACAAAAGCGCCCCGCTTCAATATGTCACCAATAACGGTGCGACCATCCGGGTGAACTACCCAACACCCGGGAGCGGGGACTATCTGATTGTGGGCGACAAGCGCTACCAACTGACGCAATTTCATTTTCACCATCCCAGCGAGGAGTACATTCAGGGCAAGCCATTCGATATGGTGGTTCACCTCATGCACCAGTCCGACGACGGCAAAGTGATTGGGGTGGCGGTGCTGGTAAAGGCGGGCAGGGCGAATGCCACCATTCGGCAGCTCTGGGCACATATGCCTAGCACCGAAGGCGAGGAAGCAGTTGCCGGAGTCGAGGTGAGTCCCGCCGGGCTTCTGCCTCGCGACCTTGCCTACTACACCTATATGGGATCACAAACTGCCCCACCCTGCAGTGAGGGTGTCACGTGGGTCGTGTTGAAGACTCCTATCGACATCTCGGCAAGGCAGATCGCTGCCTTCGCCAAGCTTTATCCCCATGACGTTCGGCCGCTGCAGCAGTTGAATGGCCGCATCGTTCGCCAGACGCGCGAGGATTGAACTTAAATCACTGCTGATCGGGCCTGTCGAAACTAGGCATCGAGCTTCGTCGTAGCAGTAAGAGCGCCCGCAATTGGTTATGGGAGCGCTTAGGTAAGTCCCTTTGTGGAGATTGTCATGTTCAAACTCATCGGCCTATTGTGCATCGTCGTCATTGCCGGATTCTTAGTGTATGTCGCGCTGAAACCCTCTGACTTTCGCATCACGCGCTCGGAATCGATCAAGGCTGCGCCCGGGACGGTCTTCGCCTACATCAATGATCTGCACGGCTTTAACAACTGGAATCCGTTCGCACAAGGGGACCCGGGACTGAAAATCGATTACAGCGGGCCCCCGTCCGGGAAGGGTGCCGCCTACGTATGGGACGGTGCGGGCAAAACCGGCAAGGGCCGCATGGAAATCACCGATTCGTCCCCGACTTCGCAGGTGGTAATGCGGCTCGAGTTCACAAAACCCATGACCGCTACGAATAAGGTCGAATTTACGCTCGTTCCCACGGGTCCTGAGACGACTGTCACTTGGTCGATGACCGGCCGCAGCCCGTACCTGCACAAGCTGATGGGCACGCTATTCAATATGGATAAGATGGTCGGGGGCGAATTCGAGAAGGGCTTGATAAGCCTCAAGGCGCTGGCCGAACAACAGCGCGCTGCTGGGACCTGAAGGTATAAAGCCATGCGCGACAGCTGCTCCGGAGTGGCGAGCAGCGTGTCATTGATTAGACCAGTGGAGGAGATTGATGATGAAGAAAAACACGATTTGTCTGTGGTACGACCATGGCGCGGAAGAGGCGGCACGCTTTTACGCCCGGACCTTTCCCGACAGCGCGGTCGGAGCGGTGCAGCGGGCGCCGTCCGACTTTCCAGGCGGTAAGGCGGGCGACGTCCTGACGGTCGAGTTCACGGTGTGCGGCGTGCCGTGCCTTGGCCTCAACGGCGGGAACACGTTCAAGCAAAGCGAGGCGTTCTCCTTTCAAATAGCCACCGACGACCAGGCAGAGACGGACCGTTATTGGAGCGCGATCGTCGGCAACGGCGGCGCGGAAAGCGCGTGCGGCTGGTGCAAAGACAAATGGGGCCTGTCGTGGCAGATCACGCCGCGCGTCCTGACCGATGCAATGGCCAGGGGCGGCGAGGTGGCCAAGCGCGCGTTCGAGGCGATGATGCAAATGCGGAAGATCGACGTCGCCAAGATCGAGGCGGCGGTGCGCGGCCAATCATCCCAGCGTTGAATGGCTGCCACTTTCGGCCGCTGTCAGCTCAGAGAGTCGGTGGCGCATGAAGTTGCAAAAACGCAGCTGTGGCGTCGCGGGCGCGTGCCGCAATCTCGCGTGAGTTCGGCCGCTCGGCGACGCAGAGCAGCAGGTTGATCATCAAATTACCCCACAGCAGGCCCCCGAACTGTTCCGCAAGTTCGGCAGGACGGCCATTGAGAAGCCCCGACGCCTGTGCGCGAACCATGATCTGACGCAAGGCGGCACGAGGCGTTTCGCGCCCGATGGAGTCGAGAGCCTTCGCCACCTCAGGCGCGTGGAGCGCTTCGGCTATCGCCAGTCGGAATACCGCAATGACCGTTGGATCTGTGATCTCGCGGACGAGCTGCGTCCCGAAGGAAATCAGTACGTGCGCGAGGGTCTCGCGATCCTGCGGCAGCGGCAGATCAGCGGGTACCTGCAGCCGCCCGGCGCGCTTGCTGATGCACGCGGCCAGCATTTCCTGCTTGTTGCCCACCAGCGCATATAGTTCTCGTTTCGAAACGCGCGCGCGTGTGGCGATCTCAAGCGTGCTGGTCGCCGCATAGCCACTCTTCGTGAATGCCGCGAAGGCCGCATCCAGGATGCGCCCACGCACCGCAGTTTCCTCGCCAGCTTCCTGAGGCTCATTTGACGGCGATACCGTGCTCATCGTCTATTCGCCCTTGACATTAGGTACCGCATAGTACCACAATGGCCTAATCTGGTACCGGTGGGTACCGCATTGCTCGGAGACGATCATGTCACAACTCTACTTTTTTGTGAGCATCGCATTCGGTTTCATCGCCTGGGGGATCTTCACCGCACGATACATCTGGCCGCGACTTCGGCTCCTGCCACGGTCCGAGGCGCTGCGGCCTCTTCTCATCCTGCACAGCTTCCGCGTCGAAGGACTGGCCTTCCTGGTCCCGGGCGTCGTAGCTCCCGATCTGCCGTCCGCCTTCGCGCATTCTGCCGGTTACGGGGACTTTGTTGCGGCGATCCTCGCGTTGCTTGCGCTGGTTTCCCTGCCACGCAGGGCTGGTGTTGTCATCGCATGGATCTTCAATCTTTGGGGCTCAGCCGATCTCTTGAACGCCTTCTACCAGGCTAATAACGCAGGGCTCTTGGCGGGGCAATTGGGAGCGACCTACTTCATCCCGACTCTCCTCGTGCCGTTGCTGCTGATCACGCACGGGGTTGCTTTCCGGATTCTTCTGCGACATCAAAGTGAGCCTGCACTGCGGGAAAGCCGGCTACCGGCATAAGGTAACCGCGCTGAGACTTCGCGCATAAGCCGGTAAGTAAAGTCGACCTCCTGCCCGAAAGCTGCGATGCCGATGCGTTCATCGCGACCATGCGCCCGAGCATCATCCAAATCGTCAAACATGCCATCGATCCCGTAACTCGGCATGCCGACGAGGCGCGTGTACTTGCTGTCGCTTGCACCGGCGCCCATCTGTGGGAGGACCACGACGTCCGGCCATAATTGGTGAACCACCTTTTCGACGGTTGGTAGAACGCCGCCCGAGAGCGGCGACTCTGGACTTGGGGTTGCGGGTGTGAGAACGCTGATCTTGATCGTCGGATCGCTGAGCACGTGCGCGAGCGTATCGCGCACCGAGTCTTGCGACTCGCCTGGGATGATCCGACACTGCAACGTTGCCCGTGCGCGCTGCGGCAGCGCGTTCTGGGCATGGCCACCCTCGATCTGGGTCGCCGTGCAGGTGGTTCGTAGCAGGATATTCGTCTCGACCACCGCCGACAGGCGCTCGAGGGCCGCGGGATCGGGCGGCGTCTTCGCGACTGCAAGCATGTCGGATCGAGCCGCGCCTGTCTCGATGGCTGCCCGGCGCTCGAAATACTGCCGGGTCGTGTCGGTTAGATGAACGGGAAACCGAAACTTCGAGAGCCGCGCCAGTCCCTCGCTCAAGCGGTAGATCGGATTATCGGCGGTGGGCCGCGAACTGTGGCCGCCCTTGTCGGTCACTTCCGCCTCGAATGCCATCGACATCTTCTCGCTGGTCTGCACGCCGACATAGAGCCGGTGGCCATTCTTCATCCCCGCTTCGCCGCCGTCCGGGTTTATCACAAGGTCGGCATCCACAAGGTCACGGTGCTGGGTCAGCAGCCAGTCGACGCCATTGCGCTCGCCCCCCGATTCCTCGTCCGCGGTGAAAGCGACGACAATGTCGCGCTCCGGCACGAACCCCTCACGTTTCAGATCCAGCAGCGCCGCAAGGACGGCCGCGTCCTGTCCCTTCATGTCGATCGTGCCGCGCCCGTACAGCCAGCCGCCGTCCTCGGTTAGCCGGAACGGCTCGCGCGTCCAGTCCTCTGGCTTCGCCGCCACGACGTCGAGGTGGCACAGATACAGGACCGGCTTGCCCTTTCCGCTGCCATGCAGGCGCGCAACGACGTTGCCGGCGCGCGGATGGTCCGCTGGAATGAGCAGCTGAGCGTCCGCTGGAGCGAAGCCCGCCGCGAGCAACCGAGCTTGTACCTTGCGTGCTACTTCCGTCGAGCCCACGTCGTGCGTTGAGCGAGTGTCGATCAGTTCGCGAAGAATCTCGCGCGCGAGTGTGGGCTCGCTAGCCGTCGGCGCAGCCGGCGCCGAGGCGCCGATAGCGACCGACGCGACGAGGAGTGAACCGACGAAGACTCTCACGCTGGAAAGGCGCTCTTGGCTGGGCACGCGATGGGTCATCGGCAGGACTCCTTGGAGGTTGGGGCGGGTCGACGATTATGCCTGCTTGATCGACAGTGGCGGCGTTACGTGAGGAACATGTTTGCCGCCTGATGAGGACCCTAAGTCAACGAGTCGTCTTCTCGCGATCGCCGGGATGGTAGTCGGCCTCAACGTTTCCGGCGAGTTGGCTTTGGGTGAACAGAACCGGCTTGGTCTTCATGGCCACGAACAGAGGCGTCTGGTCCGCGTAATGAGGAGAATGGGAATCCAACGTCGCGGAGCCAAACTGGTTGATGCTGTCCGAGGTCAGCGCACCCGCCTTGTCCCAGGTAACGAACATGATCAGCGTGTCGCCCGCCGCCGCGTTCAAGATGCCGTCCGGCTGCTGAACGCCGTAGACGGCGCGATAGGTGTCCGGGCCGCCGTCGATGGGTAGGTCGAGATTGCCCCGGCGGATGCGGTTGACCTGGCCCCACTCCGGATCGATGCGGCCGAAGTGGGTCTGCAGAGTCTTGATGGCGTGGCGCAGCGCATCGATGGCTGGCACGTCGGGATGGCTGTCCGAGTGCGCAGCTTCCGTGCGCATCAGCACCGCCATCGCTGCTGCTCGGCTGCCGATATTGGTGCGACGGTCCCAATCCTTGAGCAGCGCCTGGGCGGCCCTGAGATCCGTGTCGGAACCCGGATCGATCTTGATCACTTCTGCGATCTCTCGCGCGATGTCGGAGCGCTCGCTGTAGGCGATATCAAATTTGTAGTTGCGGAACGCCTCGGCGGTGATGGCCGCGTCGGCGCCGAAGGTCTCCTCGGCGCGGTAGGCTCTGTTGGTCATGTCGGTCTGGACGCCCATAGTGGGGCTGAAGTCGGTCGGCTTCAGCGCGTCTTGTACTCCCGTGACCTCGAACGGAGTGTTATTGGAGTTGAACACATAACCGGACCTGGGATTCCAGATCTGAGGCACACGGTCAAAAGACAGATAGCCGTTCCAGATCAGGTCAGACCGATCGCCGGGCTGGATCTGCGTCCAATCCCTGCCTTCGGCGCGGGCCGGAAACTCGCCGTTGTAGACATAGCCGATGTTCCCCTCCTCGTCAGCGTAAATGTAGTTGATGCTGGGCAGGGCCTGCAGGCGCATGGCCGCCAACCATTCCTCCCGGTTGGCCGCCTTGTTAAGGCGATAGTACTGCAGCGACTGGCGCACCTCGTCCATGCCGGCGTAGCGCACCGCGAACATGCCGTGATCGGTGTTGAACACCGGACCCTGGACCGACCACAGAAGCGGGCGGTGCACCGTCCAGATCAGCGGCCCCCAGATCTTCACGCGAATGGCGGCATCGCCTTTCTCGAGATTCTTCCACTGGCCGTCCAGTCGGTACTGGTCCGGATTGGCGGGGTTCACCTCCAGCCGATAGACAGTGGAAACGTTGGGGGCGTTGACAGTGTTGGCCCAGCCCAGATGCGCGTTGTGGCCGTGAAGCATGAAGGGAGAGCCGGGGAAAAAGCCGCCTGCGACGTGCCAGCCCTCGCCGGAATCGAGCACCGCCTCGTACCAGGCCACCGGCCCCGTATAGGGCTGGTGCGAATTGACCAGTAGACGGGTGGCGCCGTCCGCCGACTTCGAAGCCGCCACCGCGATGCCGTTTGAGCCGATCGGCAAAGAGCCTGTCATCAAAGATCCGGTCATCGCGACCCGGCTCGTCTTTGACGCAGGCGCCATGATCTTCGCGAACACATGATCGAGTCCATAGAAGAACGGCGTGCGGAACACGAACCCGGCGGCAACGTCCCGGCCGGTCATGGGCAACAGGCCCGGCGCAACGTTCTCAGGGTGAAGGGCGGCGTAATAGTTGACCCCATCCGCGTACGCGTTAAGCACCGCGCGAACATCTGCCGGCAGAGCACCATCGAAGTGAGATGCTACGGTCTCGCGCACCTTCAACAGCCGAATCAGATAATCCGTCACGGCCCCTTTGGCGCCTTCGACGCTGGCGAGCTGGCCGCGCGAGATCAGCGCCGCATCCTGAATGGTGGCGAAATCATCCTCGGAATGGGCGAAGGCCAAACCGAATGCCACGTCAGGATCGGTAGGGCCGCTGATGTGCGGCACGCCATAATGGTCGCGCTGGATGCGGGCATGATAGCGAGCCGCCTGAGCGATCAGGCTCGCACGGGGCGGTGCCGACGGCTGGCTCAAACGATCCTGCGCGATCACTGCTATCAGGCTGACGAGCACCAGTGCCGCCAGCGCAGCCGCGCCGATCTTCAGATACCGCATGAGGCGTAGTCTCCCGATGTTTACGCTGCTTTTCTTAGATCAACTTGATGAGGTCGATTAACTCACGCGTGCCTGAGGAATCGCAAACTCAATGATGATTTTTTGGCGCACCTAAAGCACGCTGCTGTAATTGTACGATTACGGATGTCGGGAGCGCCACCAAGGTACATTCGTCTCGGGCGCAAGCATGGTGGCGACGGTGTTCGCCAACCCGCGCGCGGGAGCAGCCCTCCGGGTGTGTTTAACGTTTTCCCACGCCGCGCCGGTCGACTGTGTTTGAATACCGTATCCCAGCAACCATGGATGCCCGTCATAATGCACAGTCTGCGACGCAAACTCGTTTGGGCGCTGCTGGTTACCTGCTCGGTGGTTGTCGCTGCACACGCCCAAGGCTATACGAAACCGAAAGTCAGGGCGATTACAGGATTCGTGCGCCTCGAGCGTGCAACCTATGCACAGCAGATTGCGGAGGCCCTTACGGTTTTACGTGCAGCGAAGGACGAATTCGCGAAGCAGGGCTACGAAGTTGAGACGATCCGCATTGTGACCCAACCCCTCGCCGAACTCGTAAGCGGACTCTCCGAGACGCAAGCGCTCACCTTTCTGAAGGCGCTAGACGATCTGTCCGAAAAAGAAAATTTCCTGCCCAGCGTTGGGCCAGGAATGATGCGTGATACCGACGACCCTGCCACCATGCGGTTGCTGGAGAAAGCGCTCTCGACCCTGCCGCACATCCAGGCAAACGCCATCATTGCCGGCGAGGACGGAATCCACTGGAAAGTAATTCACGAGAGCGCGGCATTGGTGCGTTACGTGACGGACCACAGTCCGCATAGCCAGGGGAATTTCGAATTCACAGTGACCGCCATGCTCAAGCCGTATGGGCCGTTCTACCCTGGCACCTATCACACCGGCAAGGGCCGACAATTGTCGATCGGTTTTGAAGGAGCCAACGTCGTCCAAGAGGTTTTCGCGCGCACGCACGGTGATTTCGCCGGTTCGGTAGCGGAACTGACGAAGCAACTGACAATTCACGCAAAAGTCGCGGAAGCCATCGGCCTGCAGGTGGCCGCCGAGAAAAACTGGACCTTTATGGGTGTGGACCCCACTCCCGCTCCCCTCGCGGATGTGTCCATCGCGGCTGCGATGGAGACCTACACCGGTGCAAAATTCGGATCGAGCGGGACTATGACAGCGGCGCTGATTATCACAACGGCGGTCAAGGCGGTGCCCGTCAAGCAGATTGGCTATTCAGGATTAATGGTCCCAGTGATGGAAGATAAGCTCCTCGCGCAGCGGTGGGCGGAAGGCGTCGTCACAACGGATTCGCTGTTGGCCTACTCGGCCGTATGCGGTACAGGGCTCGACACGGTCCCGTACCCCGGGGATATCAGTGTGGGTCAGATAGAACGTATTTTTGGCGACGTGGCGTCCTTGGCCTGGAAGTGGAACAAACCGCTATCAGCGCGGCTTCAGCCGGTCCTGGGCAAGAGGGCCGGGGACCGAACTGATTTCAACAGCCAGTACTTGTTTAATACTACGCTACACGTACTGCCGTAGTGTCAGCACGGGGCGC
>DASWUU010000280.1:0-17372 GCA_036401515.1 Steroidobacteraceae bacterium | reverse complement strand
GTCGCGTATTTCGGTGTGAAGTTCGTGCTCGAATATTTATTCGGGCGGCATTGGGGCTAGCGCCCCGACACCCCCGCGAATGGAACCCCCGCCTTTAGGACTCTTGTTTGCAGCGCTGGCGGCACTACTCATCCTGGCCGCATTTTTCGCCGGCAGCGAAACGGCCTTGATGAGCTTGAACCGCTACCGCCTGCGGCATATGGCAGCCGCGGGCAATCGCGGCGCAAGGCTGGCAGAAAAATTGCTCAAGCGCCCCGACCGCCTGATCGGCTTGATTCTGTTGCTGAGCACCTTGGTCAACGTCACCGCGCCCATGCTGGTCGGTTACCTCGCCCTGCGGTTGGGCGGCGGCGAGTTTTTCGTGGCTTTTGGGGCTGCGATATTGGCCTTTATGCTGCTGATCTTTTGCGAAGTCGCGCCCAAGACGTATGGGGCGCTGCATCCTGCGCGCCTGGCACTTCCCGCAGCCTACATTTACACCCCGCTGCTTTTCTTGCTGTATCCCTTCGTGTGGTTCACCAATCTATTGGCCAATGGCGTGCTGCGCCTCTTCGGCGTATCGAGGGAGGTGGCGGCCAATTCCTTGAGCAGCGAGGAATTGCGCACCGTCGTGGCCGAGGCCGGTGCGATGATTCCGCGGCGCCATCAACAAATGCTGGTCAGTATTCTCGATCTGGAGAACGCCACGGTCGAAGACATCATGGTGCCGCGCAATGAGATCGTCGGCATTGATATCGATGATGATTGGGACCGGATATTGGAACAGCTGCGCCAAAGCCAGCACACCCGACTGCCGGTATATCAGGGTGAGATCGATCGCATCATCGGTCTTTTGCATATGAAGCAGGTCGTGCATGAATTGGCGCGTGGACATCTCGATATAGATACGCTGACCGCAGCGGCCCAAGCTCGCGAGCCCTATTTTGTGCCATCGGGAACAACTCTCAACACGCAGCTGCTGAATTTTCAGCGCAATCGGCGCCGCCTTGCATTCGTCGTCGATGAGTACGGCGATATCCAAGGCTTAGTGACTATCGAGGATATTCTCGAAGAAATCGTGGGTGAATTTACCTCCGATCCTGCGACCATGATGCATAAAGACGTGCATGCGGAAGCCGACGGCAGTTTTGTCGCCAGTGCCTCCGCGACCATTCGCGCGCTCAATCGATCCATGCGTTGGAATCTGCCGACCGACGGTCCGAAAACGCTCAACGGCTTGATCGTCGAGTTTCTCGAAACCATTCCCGAGCCCGGGACTACCTTGAAGATGGCCGACTACATGCTCGAGGTGCTGCAGACCAGCGACAATGCCATCAAGACTGTTCGCATCCGACCGCCGCTAGCGCCCACGCCTTAAAAAGCCTCCAACGCCTGGCTCAATCGCGTCACACCGCGGACCGTCATTCCCTCGGGCGGCCGTTTCGGCACATTCGCCTCGGGAACCACCGCTAACTTGAATCCATGCTTGGCAGCCTCGCGTAATCTTTCTTCTCCAAAGGGCACGGGCCTAATCTCGCCGGCAAGCCCCAGCTCGCCGAACGCTACCAGCGAGCTCGGGATAGGCGAATCATTCAAGCTCGAGCGCGCGGCCATTACGATGGCCAGATCACCGGCGGTCTCGGCCAAACGCACGCCGCCGACCACGTTGGCGAAAACGTCCTGGCCTTGAAGCAGCAGGCCCCCGTGACGATGCGCCACCGCTAACAGCATGGTTAAGCGGTTGCCGTCGATGCCGACGGCGACCCGGCGCGGATTTTGCCCGAGACTTGAGTCCGCCAGCACTTGCACTTCAATCAGCAGCGACCGTGTTCCTTCACGCATAACGGTAATGACGCTGCCCGGGACGGGTTCGGCATGGCGGGAAAGAAAAATTGCGGACGGATTCGTTACCTCTCGCAGGCCCTGCTCCACCATCGCAAATACGCCGATCTCATTCGCCGCGCCAAATCGATTTTTCACCGAGCGCAGTACCCGGTAGCGGCTGCCCGTATCGCTTTCGAAGTACAACACGGTATCGACCATGTGCTCGAGCACGCGCGGTCCCGCAATCTGTCCTTCCTTTGTGACATGCCCCACCAGCAGCACAGCGGTGCCACTGGCTTTGGCAAAGCGCACGAGCTCAGCCGTGCATTCTCGCAGCTGCGACACGGCTCCCGGCGCCGCCTCGACGCGCTCGGAATGCATGGTCTGAATGGAATCCACGATGAGCACATGCGCCGAAAGACTCGAGGCCGCGCCGACGATCTCCTCGACGCAGGTTTCGGCAAGCAGACGAGCCGTGGCGGTTTCGAGTCCCAGCCGTCGGCCACGAAGAGCGACCTGCTTCAAGGACTCCTCGCCGGTCGCGTACAACACTGCACCCGACGCATTGAGGGCCGCAGCCGCCTGCAGCATCAAGGTCGATTTCCCGATACCGGGATCCCCGCCGATCAAGGTCACGGAACCTGGTACCAGGCCGCCGCCCAACACGCGGTCCAGCTCCGCCGAACCTGTGGTCAGTCGTGCGGATTCGGCAATCGCCTCAGCGGCCAGCGATGTGGAAGCATCGGCTCGTTTCGCCCTTGTGGAATTTGGCTTGTGCGGATTTGACGGCACTGTCTCCGATGCGAGGGTGTTCCACTCACCGCAAGTCGCACATTGACCCTGCCATTTGGGCGCGGCAGCCCCGCAGCTTTGGCAAACAAAGACCTCTTTCAACTTAGGCATGGGCGTACTTAGCACCGATATGTGAATTTAGGCTTGCCGGTATTGCGGCCCGATCACCTATACTGCCCGGCTTCAAGGCTCGGATTATGTCTATTGCATGAGCAAATTTGGACTGATCGCAGCGATCGTCGGATTCGGGATCCTAGCGGCTGCCCTAGTGCTCGGGTTGCTGGCTAATCTGCATACCTGGACCTGGCTGTGGATGCCCGGCGCCGCGTTATTGGCGGTCGGTAGCGCCCTCTACCTCTGGGCGCGGGCCAAGCCTGCCGCAGCCGTCCCCATGCCGGCGCCCAAGACTGCGGTCGGTACGGACACTGCGCGCCTGCTCGACAACTTTGAACAGCGTTTCGCGGAACTCAAGGGCCGCAAGCCCAATGCGTCCGTGCTAGGAGACTTGTATAGCCTCGGGACCCAGTTGGAACATCGGGGACGCGTATCGCAGGCCACGGCCGTTTACCGCCACCTGGCGCGCTTCGATAACAGCTACAGAGATGTCGCCACTCGATTGCGGCGTCTCATGGATGTCGATCGCGCCAAGCCCAAAGCCGCGACCACAGCCGCCCCAATACCCCCGCAGCCCTCCCTGGATGCCACCTCCCCAAATGTACACGCGGCGCAGCGCGAGCGCCCCGCCGTGGCGGCGGCGCCCGAGACTCAGCGGCTGGGCCGCTACCAACTCGAGCGTGAAATCGGCCGTGGAGCGATGGGCGTCGTCTATCTAGGGCGCGATACCGCCATCAACCGGATGGTTGCCATCAAGGCCATCCCGCTCGCCAGCGAATTCAGCGACGCAGAACTCACTGAAGCTCGAGCGCGATTTTTTCGAGAAGCGGAAACCGCGGGTCGACTGAATCACCCCAACATCGTCACCATTTATGATGTGGGCGAAGAGCGAGGCTTGGCATACATCGCCATGGAGTACCTCAAGGGCCACCACTTGAGCGACTACACCAAATCTCATAACTTACTCGAGCCGCGCAAGATATTGGACATTGCGGCCCGCACGGCGGAAGCCTTGGGATTTGCACATAAGCAGCACGTCGTACATCGCGACATCAAACCGGCGAACCTTATGTTCGATTCGAGCACAGATGTCTTGAAGATCACCGATTTTGGCATCGCGCGACTGAGCGATGCCGGCACAACGCGCACGGGCATCGTGCTCGGAACACCCTCCTTTATGTCACCCGAGCAGCTCGAAGGACGAACTGTGACCGGTCACTCGGACTTGTTTTCCCTGGGTGTTAGCCTGTTTCAATTGTTAACCGGCCAGCTTCCGTTCACCGCTGATTCCATGACCGGCCTGATGCAGCAGATCGCCGAAGCGCCTCACCCGCCGCTGCGAGCATTCCGACCGGATTTGCCCGTCTGCGTCGAGAGCGTGATCGATCGAGCACTGGCCAAGAATCCTGAAGCACGGTACGACTCGGGTGCCCAGATGGCTGCAGCCTTAGAGGACTGTAAGTCACGGATTCCGAGCGGATCGCCATGAATGGATTTAAAATAAATGATACAAAAAGCATCTAAGAATCCATGAGCTTGAAGGGGAAAATTGCGAGCGTGGCGCTTACGGACACCGGAAAGGTCCGCGAGCACAACGAGGACATGATTGGCAGCGAGGCCGACATCGGCCTCTTCGTGCTGGCGGATGGAATGGGCGGCTACAACGCCGGCGAAGTCGCGAGCGGCATCGCCGTTAAAACCATCATCAATCTGGTCAGGGATGCCTTCGTCAGGGAAGACCTGAGCGTGCGAGACCAGGAGTCCGGGCTGACGCGGCCGAGCATCATTTTGCGTGATGCTATCCACAGGGCGAACAAGATCATTTATCACACCTCGAAGACCCAGCCGCAGTGCGAAGGGATGGGCACGACGGTGGTTGCCTGTTTGTTCCACGACAACAAGGTGTCGATCGCTCACGTCGGCGACTCACGTGCGTACCGGCTGCGGGACAACCGCTTCGAACAGCTGACCTTGGACCATTCGCTGCTGCAGGAGCTGGTGGACCGCGGTTTCTACTCGCAGCAGGAAGCGCAGCGGGCTACCAACAAGAATTATGTTACACGGGCGCTCGGGGTGGAGCAGAATGTGGATGTCGAAATCCACGAGCAACCGGCGCAGAAAAGTGACTACTACGTACTGTGTTCTGACGGCCTTTCTGACATGATCGAGGACGAGGACATTCACTTAACAATCAGCACCTTTAGTGCTAATCTTGATACGGTTGCTAAGCAGCTGATTCAGCTGTCGAACGACAATGGCGGCCGGGATAATGTCTCTGTGATTATGGCGCACGTCGAGGAGCCGTTCCCGGCTCACCGGCGTATATTTGACAAAATCTTGGGATGGTTCGGCTAGCGAATGGGAGTCTGAATGGCACGCCTGATGCTCAGCTTGGACGGCAATGTCCTCGCGGAATACAACATGAACAAGGAGCGCTACACCATTGGGCGCCTTCCGGATAACGATATTCGTATCGATAATCCGGCCGTGAGCGGCCACCACTCACTCATCATCAACATCCTGAATGACTCCTTTTTGGAGGACTTGAACAGCACCAACGGCACTTATGTCAACGGCAAGCTGATCAAGAAACATGCGATGCAGCACGGCGATGTCATCACCGTTGGCCACCATCAATTGCGATTCGTCGACAGCCAGGATGGCCAGGTCGAGCAGGACGAATTCGAAAAGACCATGGTTATCACGCCCAGCTCTCAGGGTGAGGACCGTATCCGGCGCGTCAGCGCAGCGGTGGACCAGGCCGTCAAAGCGGTCGCCGTGAAGCGGCCGAGCGTGCCTGAAAATGCCACTGCGTTACCTAAGGCGAAATTGCAAGTATTGAGCGGCGCCTTCGCCGGCCGAGAGCTCGAACTCACCAAGGCACTGACGACGCTCGGGCGTCCAGGTGTCCAGGTGGCCGCGATCACTCGTCGTTCGGAAGGGTATTTCATCGTGCATGTCGACAGCGGCAAAGAGAACGATTATCCGCAGGTCAACGGCGTGCCGATTGGACCGCAAGCGCGGCGCTTGAACGACAACGATGTCGTGCAGCTGGCGGGCGTGAAAATGGGGTTCTTCGAAAGCTAGGCCGGCGAGCGCAAGTGGCCAAACGGGCTGCGCGATCACTCGCGCAGGGTCACCGCAACTCTTTGGCTGATGCCGCAGGTCAATGTGTAGGGAATGGTCTCAGCCCAAATCGCAATCTCTTCCACCGGCAGCCCCTCTCCCCAGAGAACGACGGGATCGCCCACTTTCGGCGGACGCTGAACATCGGTCACATCGATTGCGAGCATGTCCATCGATACCCGGCCCGCCAAGGCTGCGTGCTCGCTGTTGACCAGCACTGGCGTGCCTGACGAGGCGCTGCGCGGGTACCCGTCGCCGTAACCGATTGCCGCGATGGCCAGACGCGTGGCACGTGTCGCCGTCCAGTCGCCGCCGTAACCCACCTGGTCGCCCGCGACGAGCTCTTTGACGGCAATGATGCTAGAACGCAAGGTCATCACCGGACGCAGGTCATGGTCCGCGCCGGTCGAGCGTCTAAATGGGGAGATACCGTACAGAAGAAGTCCCGGCCTAATCCAGTCTGCTTGCGACTCCGGGAAACCTATTAATGCCGCAGAACTTTCGATGCTCCGCTCGCCCGCGAAATTCCGCGTTGCCGCGGCAAACACCATCAATTGTTCGGCGGTGCTCGGAAGTTCCGGAGTATCAGCGCAAGCAAGATGAGTCATCAAGTTTACCGCGCCCTTTAGCGCCGACCCTGAACTCAGCGCTGCGTGCGCCGATCGAAACGCGTCGCCTTTGAATCCCAATCGGTTCATGCCGCTGTCGAGCTTGAGCCATACCTTGAATTGAACACCCGGCGGCGCTGCCCGCAGCAATTCGATCTGCTCCGGCGAGTGCACCACGAGCTGCAAATCTGCAGCTGCCGCGGCATCTAACTGCTGGCGGTCAAAGACGCCTTCGAGAAGTACGATGGCTGTTTTGATTCCGGCCTCGCGCAGCGCAAGTCCTTCGCTTACGCGTGCGACCGCGAGCGCGTCGGCGGCTTCGAGGGCGCGCGCTGCGATGACCAGGCCATGTCCGTAGCCATTCGCTTTGATCACTGCCATCACGCGAGACCTTGGCGCAAGGCGACGGATAACCTGTAAGTTATGACGTAGCGCGCCGGTGTCAATCGTCACGCTCACCATTGGCGTCACCGGGAATTCACCGAGGACTCACCGAAACACGCCCTCCGCGTAAGATTCAGGCGCGTAGTTTTCGAACTTGGTGTACTGACCTAGGAATGTGAGCGGTACATCGCCCGTCGGACCATTGCGCTGCTTGGCGATGATGATGTCGGCGATGCCTTTGCGCGTGGTATTCGCATCATAAACTTCTTCGCGGTAAATCAGCAGAATGAGATCGCTATCCTGCTCGATACTCCCCGATTCTCTCAGATCCGACATCACGGGTTTCTTCTCGACACGTTGTTCAACTGCGCGATTGAGCTGCGACAGTGCGATGACAGGGACCTTTAATTCTTTGGCGAGCGCCTTCAAGGAACGTGAGATTTCTGAAATCTCAGTGGCCCGGTTTTCCTTGGTGCCGGCAACCTGCATCAGCTGCAAATAATCCACCACGATCAGATCGAGCCCGCGTTCGCGCTTCAGGCGCCGCGCCCTTGCACGAATTTCCGTAGGCGAAAGCGCCGGCGTTTCATCGATGAAGATCTTGGCATTGCCTAATTGCGTCATGGCGGAATCGATCCGCGGCCAGTCTTGTTCTTCAAGCCGGCCCGACCGCAGATTGCTTTGATTGATGCGGCCCAACGATGAGATCATGCGCAGGGTCAGGGATTCTGCCGACATTTCCATACTGAATATCGCAGCCGACTTACCGGATCCTAGCGCGGCATTTTCAGCAATATTGACCGCGAGGGCGGTCTTGCCCATGGACGGCCGGCCCGCGATGATGATCAAATCGCCGGGCTGCAATCCGGAGGTCATCTCGTCGAGCTTTTTGAAGCCTGTCGAGATGCCGGTCATGCTGCCATCCGAGTGGTACAACTCGTCGATGCGGTTCACCACATCCGGCAGAATGCTTTTTACGGTTCTGAATCCGACTTTGCCGCGCGATCCGCGCTCCGCGATTTCGAAAACGGCGCGCTCAGCCTCGTCCACGACTTCGCGCGCTTCGCGGCCTTCCGGCTCCAGCGCCGAGCTGACAATGAGGTTGCCCGCAGAAATGAGCTGCCGCAGCACCGAGCGCTCACGGACAATGTCCGCATAGGCGCGGATGTTGGCGGTGGTGGGCGTATCGCGCGCCAGCGATCCCAAGTAAGAAAGACCGCCCACCTGATCCAACAGCCCCTGACTCTCCAAATGACCGGACAGGGTCACTGCATCGCACGGCTGACTGCGTTCGATCAACGCAGCGGCGGCCTCGAAAATCAACCGGTGGTCATTGCGATAGAAATCTTCGGCGATGACTCGATCGGCGATTTGGTCCCACGCCACGGAATCCAGCATCAGCCCGCCGAGCACGGATTGCTCGGCTTCGATTGAATGCGGCGGCAAGCGCAGGCCATCGCCGGCACCCAAGGTTCGATTGATGACGCGAGCGGACATGCGTAACCCCTTGGGGACGCGAGTGCCGCGCTACTCTTCGGCGATGATCGTGACCACCAGGGTCACATCAACGTCAGTGTGCAAGTGCAGCTGCACCTGGTGTTCGCCCGTGACGCGAATGGGACCTGTGGGCATGCGCACTTCGCTGCGGCTAATGGGCTGACCCGCCTTGACCGCCGCTTCCGCGATATCGGCGGTGCCAATCGAGCCGAAGAGCTTCCCTTCCGCACCGGCCTTCGCTTTGAGCTCGAGCTTGAAATTCTCGAACTTCACCGCACGAGCACGCGCCGCGGCCAATTCCTCGCCTGCTTTGGCTTCCAGCTCGTGACGCTGGGCTTCGAACCTCGCGATATTCGCCGCGGTAGCCATCGTGGCGCGGCCCGTGGGGACCAGGAAATTTCGCGCATAACCGGACTTGACCTTGACGCGATCGCCGATCTGGCCGAGGTTTGCGACCTTCTGCAACAATATGATGTCCATGTTCCTTCGCTTACTTAGTGCTGATCAGTGTAGGGCAGCAATGCAAGGAATCGCGCCCGACGAATCGCGAGCTGCAGCTGGCGCTGATAATGCGCGCGTGTGCCCGTGATGCGGCTCGGAACAATCTTGCCGGTTTCAGTGATGTAGCTCTTGAGCGTCGCGAGATCCTTGTAGTCGATCTGCTTGACGTCGTCTGCCGTGAACCGGCAGAACTTCTTACGACGAAAAAAACGTGCCATGTTGCTTCCTCTTAGCGCATGCCCATGGGCATGTCATCATCATCGCCATCGTCGCCGAAGTCATCGTGACGACGGGCATTTTCATCCGGAGCGCGCGCCATCGGCGAGGGCTCGGTGACCGGCTCGTCCATCTTGACGACCAGGCTGCGAAGGACCGCGTCGCTGAACCGGAACGAACCGGTAAGCTCAGCCAAGGTCTTTTGATCGCATTCGATGTTCAACAGAATGTAGTGTGCTTTATGGACTTTGGAGATCGGGAAGGCCAGCTGCCGACGGCCCCAATCTTCGAAACGATGCAGCGATCCGCCACCGGCACTGATCATGCCTTTGTAGCGATCCACCATCGCAGGAACTTGCTCGCTCTGATCCGGATGGACCAGAAGCACTATTTCATAATGCCGCATTGTATCTCCCTAAGGGTTAAGCCTCCCGTTGCGAGCGGTGAGGCAAGGAGTGGAGCCGGTTGCCCGGCAAAAAGAGCGCGAAGGATACGTTTAAAGGTGGTTTTGGTCAACCTGCCCGCTGCCGCAGTACCTCGAATAACGCGACTCCGGCGGCGACCGAAACGTTGAGCGAGGGCATGGGCCCGGCCATCGGTATTCGCACCAAAAAGTCGCACTTGTCGCGCGTCAGACGGCGCATGCCGCTCCCCTCCGCTCCCAGGACCAAGCCTAAAGGCCGATTCAGGTCGGCGCTGTAGATCGACTCCGCCGCCTCCCCATCGGTTCCGACCACCCAGATTCCTCGGTCCTTAAGGACTCCCAATGTGCGGGCCAAATTGGTGACGCTGGCCACGGGAATGAACTCCGCTGCGCCGGCAGCCACTTTCCGCACCACCCCGTCTACCGAGGCAGATCGATCCTTCGGGATAACGACCGCATGGGCCCCGGCGGCGACTGCCGTTCGCAGACAGGCGCCCAGATTATGGGGATCGGTAACCCCGTCTAATATCAAAAGCAAGGGATCCACGGTTAGCCGATCCAACGCGTCGGTCAAATCATGTTCCTCCCAGGCCTTCAAGGGGCGCATAGCCAGCACCACGCCCTGATGGGCCGCCTCGCCGACCAAGTTAGCCAGCGCATCGTTGGACACGGTATGGACGTGCAGGCCCACTTTCTCAGCGCGGTCTTTCAGATCGCGGGTGCGGGCGTCTTCGCGGGCACCTGCAATCCAGAATTCTAGGACCCGCTCGGGTGCTTGCTCTAAAGCGGCGTTGACGGCGTGCAAACCATAGACGAAATTGCGTTTTGAATCAGCCACGACCGCCGCGTCCGCCGCGCTTAGGCTGACCACGCCGCTGCCGGTTCTGGGGCGGACCACGCCGAGCATGCGTCGCGCTCTCGGCGCCGCGGCGAGGCGCTCGCACCGTACCGCGGCTGGCCGCGGCGTCGGCGTCGACCAGCTCGAAGTCGATTTGGCGCTGGGTCAGGTCGACCCGGTTCAATCGAACCCGGACCGTGTCGCCGAGCTGCCAGCGCCGGCCGGTGCGCTGGCCGACCAAGCCCATGCCGCCATCTTCCAGTTCCCAATAGTCGCCCGGAATGGCTGATATGTGCACCAAGCCATCGATGGGCATTTCCTTTAATTGCACGAACAGACCGAATTCGAGGGCACTCGAAATGGTCGCATCAAATGTCTCGCCGATTCGCGGCTGCATATACAGGCACTTGAGATAGCCCATGACATCGCGCGAAGCCTCATCGGCGCGGCGCTCGCGCTGCGAGGTTTCAGCCCCGAGCACCAGCAACTCCGCCGCGGTGTAGGCGTACCCGGATTCGGACAGCGGCAGCACTGCCGCCTTGATCGCTCGATGCACCAGCAGGTCCGGATAGCGACGGATGGGCGAGGTGAAGTGCGCGTACTCTTGCAGCGCCAGACCGAAATGGCCGATATTGGTTTGCTGGTAAACAGCCTGCGCCAGCGAACGAATCACCAAGCCTTCCAGCAGCAGCCCGTCAGGCCTGGCCGCCAGCTTTTCAACCAGCTGGCGAAACTCGCGAGGCGTCGGCTTCTCGGAGAACACTGCACCCACCTGCAGCGCGCTCAACACCTTTTGCAGCTCGGTGACGCGCTTATCCTCCGGCTGGCCGTGAACACGGAACAGGCTCTTTGCCTTACTCATGCGCAACGTGACTGCCGCTTCCACATTGGCGGCGATCATGCATTCCTCGATCAAGCGGTGCGCATCGTTGCGCACCACGGCGTGGAAACCATCGATCGTGCCCGCATCCCCGATGCTCGCTTTGACTTCGCCGCCCCGGAAGTCAAGTGCTCCGCGCGCATCGCGCGCAGTCTTCAGTGCACCGTAAACGTCGTACAGTGTCTGCAACGATGCACCGACCGCCGGCGCTACATCGTTGGCATGTGCTTTCGGGTTCTGCAAGTAGCTCCACGCCTGGTCATACGTGAGCCGCGCATGTGAAATGATCACCGCTTCGTAGAATCGGGACTTGCTCAGTTTGCCCTGCTTGCTGACGTGCATATCGCACACGAAGGCGAGCCGCTCCACGCGTGGCATCAGCGAACAGAGATGATTGGACAGATGCTCCGGCAGCATGGGGATGACGCGATCCGGAAAATACACCGACGTGGCACGGGCGCGCGCCTCGGTATCCAGCGGGGTGCCGTGGCGCACATAGTGGCTCACATCGGCAATGGCAACGATCAGACGCCAGCCGCCGCCGCGTTGAGGTTCCGCGTACACGGCATCATCAAAATCCTTCGCATCCTCACCGTCGATCGTGATGAGGGGCAACTCTCGCAAATCCTCCCGGCCTTGCAGGTCCGCGGCAGGTACGTCGGGTGAAAAGAGATTCGCCTGGCTCAAAACCTCGTCCGGAAACTCCTGCGGCAAGTCGTGACGGAGAATGGCAAACCGCGCGGCCAGGTGCGCCGGGCTCAAATCATCCAGTATTTCGACAATTCGCCCTTGCGCGGCGGCCTCGCCTTGCGGGCGCTTGGTCACTTCGACGACGACCTCGTCGCCTTCTTTCGCGCCATGGCGGTCGCGCATGGACACTTCAACCGTATACCAATGGCCCGGGTCCTCCGGCTCGACGCGGCCGCGGGTTTGACCGGCATGCCAAACGCCCCCGATCAGCTTCGGCGCATCTCCGATGCGCCGGATCAAACGCGCAATGCGTCTACCGCGCTCATTCATGCCGACCGCGAGCACTTCGACGCGATCGTTGTGCATCAGGGTCGCCGTATCGACGCGTGCCAGAACCAGCGGCGCGGAGCCGTCATCCGGCAAGACCAGAACATCGCCGTTGGCGCGGCCGCGAACGCGCCCTGCGACGCGCTCCCCTTCGCCTGCGGTGGCAAAGCCGTTCGGCCCCTCGATGGCTTGTCCGTCCCGCACCATCGCGGCCAATCGTTTGGCCAAGGCGTCGCGCTGTGCATCGGTGTTCAGGCCCAACCGCTTGGCTAAGCGCGCGGCAGTCAAGGGTTCGGGCGCTTCGCTCAAATGTTTGAGAATAAGCTCGCGGCTCGCGATCGGGTCCGAGTAGCGCGACTTTTCCAGTTCTAGATTGGGATCTTCACCCCGCCAATCGGTAACGGCTTTTGCAGCGCGGTTGAGTTTGGGGTGTTGTGAGTTGCTCGATCCACGTCGGGTCATTACGCCGCAGGTTATCAGCTTTACGGGCCGCCGGGAGCTTATCGGATTGACAAGCATCAACCCAGTGCGTACATTTCTGCGCCTCGCGTGCGGCGGACCCATCTTGCCCAGGTGGCGGAACTGGTAGACGCGCTGGTTTCAGGTACCAGTGGAGCAATTCGTGGAGGTTCGAGTCCTCTCCTGGGCACCAACCGATAAATCGCCTAAACCGTGAGCCCATGCGAGAAGCATTCAAGCGGGCATGGCCAGAAGCAATGTGGAGTCGAGATAATCCACTGAGCGGCGGGGCAGCGCGGCATCCACAGGGAAAACGATGAGCAAGGGGCGACTCGAAGCGTTCACCGACGGCGTGATCGCCATCATCATTACCATCATGGTCTTGGAGATGAAAGTGCCGCCCGGGGCGGACCTTCGCGCACTCGAATCCACTCTGCCGGTATTTTCGGCGTACCTGTTGAGCTATATC
Organism: Steroidobacteraceae bacterium; assembly: GCA_036401515.1. Taxonomy (GTDB): domain Bacteria; phylum Pseudomonadota; class Gammaproteobacteria; order Steroidobacterales; family Steroidobacteraceae; genus Bog-1198. The sequence goes on along the minus strand of DASWUU010000280.1, from coordinate 4,244 downwards.
AACGTGGGTATCTTTTGGAATAACCACCATCACATGTTGCACGCGACCGAGCGGGTAAACGGCAGCGTACTGTGGGCAAATCTGTTTTTGTTGTTTTGGTTATCGGTCGTTCCGTTTGTCATCCGATGGATGGATGAGACCGGATTCGCCGCACTGCCTACAGCAGCCTACGGCGTGGTATTGGCAATGGCCGCAGTCGGCTATAACGTATTACAGCGTACGATTATCGCTTGCAATGGCTTCGATTCAAAGCTTGCCGCTGCTCTAGGGTCCGATTTGAAGGGCAAGCTCTCCATGTTCTTATATGTCGTCGGCGTCCCGCTGGCATTCCTGAGGCCCTGGGCAGCCATGGTGCTATACGCGGTCGTTGCACTCATATGGTTGGTGCCGGATCGGCGGATCGAGGCCCAGAGTGTTCGATAAAACGAAGCCTCATGGGCCGGAATTTTTCGCTCCTCCATGTAACCGGTTCGCACTGGCCTGACTTGAGGTCACTGGCGATTTAGGCGCCTTACTCCGCTCGTGTTCAGAAACTTCTCGTCCGCGACGCGCACCAGATCCCGGCCTTCATTCTTCGCGACGTATAGAGCGGCATCCGCGCGAGCAATGAGCTCGTCCAGCGAACGCACCTGATTGTCGCGGCTCGCGAGGCCGGCGCTCAGGCTGACGCGCAGCCCGGCCCCGGAGGGAGGCAGCGTGATTGCAAATACCAGCGTGCGCAGGCGCTCGAGCGTGGCGATGGCCACTTCCGCCGTTGCATCGGGCATGATGAGAAGGAATTCCTCGCCGCCCCATCGGCCGAGCACATCGTCTTTGCGCACCGACTCGCGACCCAAGCGAGCGAACTCTGTCAAAACATAGTCGCCGGTCGCGTGGCCGCAGCGATCGTTGATGAACTTAAAGTGATCCATGTCGATGATGGCGATCGTCAAGGCGGTGTCGGCTTCGGTCGAAGTGGCCAGTGCATCCGTCGCAAGTTCCGCCGTGCGGCGTCGATTCGGCAATCCGGTCAAGCCATCCTGACTCGCCAACCGCACCAATTGCTGCTTAAACCGAAAGTTGCTCACCAAGAAATACATCAGCAGTGCGATCACCAGCACGCCGGACACGGAGGCAATCGCATTCCAACGCAGTTGCTGTGCCTGGCGCTGCGACTGTTCGTGAGACAGATCCAACTCGCGCTTCAACAGCGCGTTGCGCTCGATCTCCCGATCCGTCTCGAAGCGGGCGCGCAGCGCCACCGCCTGCTTGGTGCGATCGGCATCGTTGGTTGAGAGGTAGCGCCTCATGGATTCTGCCAAGTCATTGTAGGCGTCGCGATAATTGTGCAAGGCGGCGTTGGTGCGGGCGCGCCACTGATACAAGGAGGCGACGCGCAGCGGCAGCACGTCGGTTCCGCTGTGGTCCAGCACTTCGTTCAGCGTTGCGAGCGCCTTCTCGGGATGGCCTTCAGCCAGATCAATTCGCGCCAGCAACGCTTCGGTCTCCTTCACTTCGTCGGAAAATCTCGAGGCGATAAATGTGAACAAGGCGTTCTCGCACGCAGCGCGCGCCTTGATGAGCTGGCCCAGTTCAATACGCGCTTCGCAAACCCGTACATCGGCGAATGCAACGCCCTGCGAGTCGTTCAAGGCCGCGCTGAGCTTGCGGGCCTCGTCGAACTCCACGATGGCCTGCGAATACTTTTGCATGAGAATCAAAATTCGGCCGCGCAAAAATCGGTCGACTGATAGCGCGAGCGGCAGGCGATGCATGGTGTCCCAGTCGATCGCCTCCTGATTGAGGGTCAACGCTTGCGGGTAATCGCCCATGCCGCGCAACACGGTGGCCAGCACGCCGGCCGCGAGGACATGAGGCTCTGCAAATGCCGGCGTGGTGCTGGAACGATAGGCCTGCGAAAGGCTGCCGATGGCGAGGTCCTGACGATCCTCGCGATACTGCAGCAGCCCGCGTGCGATCAGCAGGCAGATGTCTTCCAAAGACCCGCGCTTCTGAACCGCTTGCGCCTCTTCGGTTGTTTTGACGGCTGCCGCGATGCCTGCTTGGTCGTAGACGTTCTCCGCATAAAGCGAGAGCAGCATGATGCGCACCGGATCGGTATTGTCCGTGGCCAGTTTGAGTCCTTTGAACACGGAATCGCGGGCCTTGGATTCCAGCTCGAGGATGCTGTATGCCTGCGCCTGCACGCTGTACAGGGATGCGAGGCGCTGCGGGTTGGGCATGGGTGCGGTCAGTTCTGCCTTCAGCAGCGGTGCCACTTTCTTCAAGGCGGCATTGGCGTCTTGATCCACCAAGATCTGCAACGCTCTAATGGCCGGATCCACATCGGGTAGGCAGACGGCAACGGCCGGGCGACAGCCCAGCACCCACGAAAGAACAAGCGCGCTAACAATGCACGCGATTCCCGCACGGGAAGCACGCCGCCCGGCACACGTGGGACTGCTCATGATTGCGGGCAAACTACGGGTTTCCCAGCCGGCGTTCGTTACCTAAAGTCACGGTTTTTAACTTCTCAAGGCGGGCCTGACACTGTACGCGCCGGCAAGCCAGGGATTGTGATCTAATTCGCAGGTTTACTGGCCTTTCCTGCGAACGCCGGTGATGACAAGTGCACCGGAAATGAGCATATTGTCGGTGGCGACACATATATCTTGCTTTGCACAACCAAAAAAAGGATAGAGCCAGCCATGTCATCCTCGTTTCTGGATCGCGAACACACCGTTGCCGGCCCTGGGTTTAATCGATTTATGGTGCCGCCAGCGGCCCTCGCGGTGCATCTTTGCATCGGACAGGTCTACGCGATTTCGACCTTCAACTTGCCGCTCACCAAGCTCATCGGCCTGACGCAATCCGCGCCGGGCGATTGGAGCCTCAAAGACGTGGGTTGGATCTTTTCCATTGCGATCGTTTTCCTGGGTTCCTCCGCGGCCGTTTTTGGCCGCTGGGTGGAGCGCGTAGGTCCGCGAAAATCGATGTTTGTCTCTGCGATGTGCTTCGCCGGCGGATTTCTGCTCTCCGCAGTGGGCATCCATCTGCACCAACTGTGGATCATTTATCTTGGGTACGGGGTCTTGGGAGGCTGCGGGCTTGGCATCGGCTATATTTCGCCGGTTTCCACGCTGATCAAATGGTTTCCCGACCGCCCCGGCATGGCCACCGGCATGGCCATCATGGGCTTCGGCGGCGGCGCACTCATTGCCGCGCCGCTATCCGTATTGCTGATGAAGCATTTCTCGACGCCGACATCGAACGGCGTGCTGGAAACCTTTGTCACCATGGGCGTGATTTATTTCATGTTCATGATGATCGGCGTGATCAGCGTGCGCGTGCCGCCCCCCGACTGGAAACCGGCGGGTTGGGTGCCTGCAGAACATCCGAAGACCTTGGTCACCAGTGCCAACGTGTCGGTGGATGTGGCTTGGCGCACGCCGCAGTTTTGGTTGCTCTGGGTCGTGCTGTGCATGAATGTCAGCGCTGGGATCGGCGTCTTGGGTCAAGCATCGCCCATGATTCAGGAAATGTTTCCCGGCAAGATCACCGCGGCCGCTGCTGCCGGGTTTGTCGGCCTCATCAGTTTGTTCAATATGGTAGGCCGGTTTTTCTGGGCCAGCACCTCCGATTACATCGGCCGGCGCAACACCTACATGATCTTTTTCTTGTTAGGGATAGTGCTTTACGCCCTAGTGCCGACCTTCGGCCACATGGGCTCGACACCGCTGTTTGTGGCGGCGTTCTGTATCATTTTGTCGATGTATGGCGGCGGTTTTGCCACCATACCGGCGTACTTGCGCGATGTGTTCGGCACCTTTCAGGTAGGTGCCATTCATGGGCGGCTGCTAACCGCATGGTCGGTCGCCGGTGTGCTTGGGCCGGTGTTGGTCAATTACCTCCGCCAATATCAAATCGATAGCGGCGTGCCGAAAGCGCAAGCCTATTCAGTCACCATGTACATCATGTGCGGGCTGCTGTTGATTGGATTCTTGTGCAATTTGGCGATGCGGCCCGTGAAGGCAAAATACCATTACCAGGCAGGACCGCTCGAAGCCGCAACCGCCGGGAGCAGGGCACCATGAACATCCGACTTTTTTTGTTATGGCTTGCGGTCGGAATTCCGCTATTGTGGGGCACTTATAAAACGCTGGAAAACGCGTTCAAATTATTTCAATAACCTGCCGGGCGCACTCCCGGCCAACGGAGTCCGCCATGCACATTAATTTGAGTCTCGCGCCTATCGTGGCGCTGGT
>DASWUU010000279.1:0-2279 GCA_036401515.1 Steroidobacteraceae bacterium | reverse complement strand
AATTCAGTCAGGATCTTTCCACTGTAATTGTCGAGACCCGCGAGGAGACCTGGGCGGCGCATGGCTTGGACAAGGCCGACGTCAATGAGTCCATTGCCTTTTGCGAGAAGTTGTTCGCCAACTACCTTGCGAATTCGCCGCTGTTGTCCAACGCCCGGCACTTGCGCGGTTCGGCATGGCTCAACTTCAATCGCGTGGTTTGCAATCACTGGCATGACGGCAACCGCGTGCTCATCGGCGATGCGGCACACACCGCTCACTTCTCCATCGGCTCGGGCACCAAGCTCGCCATGGAGGATGCCATCGCCCTGGTGCAGCACGTGAGCCACGCCAAGGATGTCCCGAGCGGCCTGGAGTCCTACCAGACCGAACGCAGCGTGGAGGCGCAAAAGCTGCAGAATGCGGCGCGAAATCGCATGGAGTGGTTCGAGAACGTGGCGCGCTACGAAAACATGGAACCGCTGCAATTCGCCTATAGTTTGTTGTCGGGAAGCCAGCGCATTGGCCAAGCGAACCTTAAAGTGCGCGACTTGGGTTTCATCGACCGTATCGAATCCGATTTGGCGCAGGCGCACGGCGTTGAACGGCCCCGGCCCCCGATGTTCCTGCCGTTTCAATTGCGCGGCATGCGCCTGGTGAATCGCGTGGTCGTGGCGCCCATGGACCAGTACCGCGCAATCGACGGTATGCCCAACGACTGGCACCTGGTTCATTATGGCGCGCGCGCCGCCGGCGGAGCGGGCCTTGTCTATACGGAAATGACCTGCACCTCGGCGGATGCCCGCATTTCCTTAGGCTGCACCGGTTTGTGGAACGACGCTCAAGGTGCCGCGTGGCGGCGCATCGTTGAGTTCGGTCATGCCGAATCCCCTGCGCGCTTCTGCTTGCAGCTCGGACACGCGGGGCGCAAAGGCTCCACGCAGCTCGGGTGGCAGCAAGCGGACCACCCGCTGCCCGAGGGCAACTGGCCCGTGTGGGCACCCTCGCCTCTGCCCTACTTGCCGGGCATCAGTCAAGTGCCCCAAGAAATGACCGCCACGCAAATGGAGGCGGTGAAGAATGATTTCGTGCGTGCGGCCAAGCTCGGCGCGGCGGCGGGATTCGACATGCTCGAGTTGCACATGGCGCACGGTTACTTGCTGGCCAGTTTCCTCTCGCCCCTGACCAATGTGCGCACCGATGAGTACGGGGGTGCCGTGGAGAACCGCTTGAAATACCCCTTGGAAGTGCTGCGCGCGGTGCGCGCCGCATGGCCGGACGACAAGCCCTTGAGCGTGCGCCTCTCCGCGTGCGATTGGGCGGAAGGCGGTTTGAGCGAGCCGGACGCGATTGTCATTGCACGAGCCATGGCGGCGGCCGGTGCGGACATCCTGCATATTTCCAGCGGCCAAACCGTGTCCTCGCAGCGGCCGGTATACGGCCGCATGTGGCAGACGCCGCTGGCCGACATGGTGCGCAATGTGGCGGGTGTTCCCACCATCGCAGTGGGGAATATTTCCGAGGCCGATCACGTCAATTCCATCATTGCGGCCGGACGCGCCGATCTGTGCGCCATCGCGCGTCCACATCTGGCGCATGCGTCTTGGACGCTGTCCCAAGCCGCGGCGCAGGGCTTCTCCGAACAATGGTGGCCTGAGCCGTATCTTTCCGCCAAGGCACAACTTGAGCGCGCCGCAGAACGGGCCGCGGCGGCGGGGGAACAGCATGAGCGCTAACGGCTCGCTGCAGGGTCGGCATGCTTTGATTACCGGCGGCGGGCGCGGCATTGGCGCCAGCATCGCGCGAACCTTGGTTCAGCTCGGCGTCAAGGTAAGCTTGCTCGGGCGCACCGCGGCCACGCTTGAAGCACTGTCGGCGGAGTTGAAATCCTCCGGCGCCCTAACCTTTTGCGCCACCGCCAATATCGCCCAACGCGACTCGGTGGATGCGGCCTTTGCCGCTGCGCGCGCCATGCTTGGCCCCATCGAGATCTTGGTGAATAATGCCGGTCAGGCAATCAGCGGGCCCATTACCAAGCGCGACGATGCGCTGTGGGAACGCTTGCTGGGCGTCAATCTGAGCGGCACCTACTTTTGCATGCAAGCGGCCTTGCCCGACATGCTTCAAGGCGGCTACGGCCGCATCATCAATATCGCCAGTACCGCGGGACTCACGGGATACCCTTACGTCGCAGCCTATTGCGCCGCGAAACATGGCGTCGTTGGCTTGACCCGCGCCGTGGCGCGGGAAGTGGCCACCCGCAACATCACCGTCAATGCGGTCTGCCCCGGCTATACCGA
>DASWUU010000278.1:0-5782 GCA_036401515.1 Steroidobacteraceae bacterium | reverse complement strand
GCTTGGGCGCCTGGTATGCGTGACCGGTGTCAGCGGCTCGGGAAAATCCAGCCTGGTGCACGATGTGCTCTATCCCGCGTTGCTGCGTGCCAAGGGCAAACCCACGGAAAATCCAGGTGCGCACCGCGCCCTCGTGGGTGCCGAACTCATCGACGAGGTCGTGATGGTGGACCAGAGCCGCATCGGCCGCACCACGCGCTCGAATCCCGCCAGCTACGTCGGCGCGTTCGATGCCATACGCGAACTGTTCGCCCGCTTACCAGAGGCGGGCGAGCGCAAATACACGGCCGGCACCTTCAGCTTCAACGCCGGCAACGGCCGGTGTCCCACTTGCGGCGGCAACGGCTTTGAGCACGTCGAGATGCAGTTTCTCTCGGATGTGTATCTGCGCTGTCCCGATTGCGATGGCCGCCGCTATCGAGCCGAGGTGTTGGAGGTCAAGCTGGCACGCGGCGATGAGCCGCCCAAGAGCATCGCCGAAGTGCTTGACCTCACAGTATCGGAGGCGCTCAAGTTTTTTTGCAAGGATCCTGAAGTGTGCCTGCGGCTCGCACCCTTGGCTGAAGTCGGGCTCGATTATCTGCGGCTGGGGCAGCCCGTACCCACGCTTTCCGGCGGCGAAGCCCAACGCCTGAAGCTTGCGGGTCACCTCGCGGACAGTGCGGTGCGCACCAAGCCGAGAAACATCGGGCCGCGGCGCGGCTCATTGTTCTTATTCGATGAGCCGACCACGGGCCTGCATTTCGACGATGTCGCCAAGCTCATGCGCGCTTTCTCAAGATTGATCGAGGCCGGGCATTCGCTGCTGGTCATCGAACACAACTTGGATGTCATCCGTGGCGCAGATTGGATCATCGATTTGGGCCCGGAAGGCGGCGAAGGCGGAGGCCGCGTGGTCGGCTGCGGCACGCTGCTTGAAATCATGCAGAGCGGCGAATCGCACACCGGACGCGCATTGCGCGAAGAACGTCGCGGTGTGGCGACGGTGCGCGACTTGGATGGCGTGGCACGATACGCCGACGCTTCCGGTCACCGCGCGAGCGTACCTGTCAGCATCGAGATTCACGGCGCGCGCGAACACAATCTCAAGAATGTCGACGTCAGTTTGGGCCTCAATAAGTTTACCGTCATCACCGGAGTATCCGGCAGCGGCAAGAGCACGCTGGCTTTTGATATTCTGTTTGCCGAAGGTCAGCGCCGCTATCTTGAGTCCTTGAATGCGTATGCGCGGCAATTTGTCCAGCCTTCATCGCGACCTGACGTGGACGCAATTTTCGGTATTCCGCCCACCGTGGCGATTGAACAACGCACCAGCCGCGGCGGACACAAAAGCACGGTCGCCACGCTGACGGAGATCTATCACTTCCTGCGCTTGCTGTACGTCAAACTTGGCGTGCAATACTGCCCTGATTGCAATGTGCGCATCGAGCCGCAGTCGGCCGACGCCATCGCGGCGCGTGTGCTCAAGGAATATCGCGGCAAGACTGTCAGTTTCTATGCGCCGCTCATCGTCGCGCGTAAGGGGTTGTACACGGCGCTGGCCAAATGGGCGCGCGGCAAGGGCTTTTCCCAATTGCGAGTCGATGGTGCTCTTCTGCCGACCGCAAAATGGCCGCGACTCGACCGGTTCGTCGAGCATAATATTGAACTGCCGGTCGCCGAAATGAACGTCAGCGCATCCGCAGAGGCTGCATTGCGCGAGAATATCGACCGGGCCTTGCACTATGGGCACGGCGTAATGCTCGTTCAAACGGCCTCAGGTCGCACCGAAGCCAGCGTCTTTTCAACCAAGCGGGCGTGCCCTGAGTGCGGCACTGGATTTCCAGAACTGGATCCGCGATTGTTTTCTTTCAATTCAAAGCATGGCTGGTGCAAGGGCTGCTTTGGCACCGGGCTACAATTGCCGGAATTCGACGCCGAGCAGAGCGGCGAGGAAGCCGTTTGGCGCGATACGGCGGACCTTGCCGCGCAACGCTGCCCCGACTGCGCCGGTCAACGCCTAAATCCCGTTGCACTCAGCGTGCTTTTTCGCGAATCCTCGATCGCCGCGTTGACGCATTTGGCTGTTCAGGATTTTGCCGCGCAGCTTGCCAAGCTCAAATTAGTCGGCCGCGAACGGGACATCGCGCGCGACTTGCTGGCGGAGCTTGCCGCGCGCACCACCTTCTTGTGTGATGTGGGCTTGGGCTATCTGCAATTGGACCGGGCGGCGCCCACCCTGTCGGGCGGCGAAGCCCAGCGCATCCGCTTGGCCGCACAACTGGGATCCAATCTGCAAGGTGTGTGCTATGTGCTGGACGAGCCCACGATCGGTTTGCACCCGCGTGACAATGTGACGCTGTTGAACACCCTGGAGCGGCTGCGGGCCAAAGGCAACACCTTGGTCGTGGTTGAGCACGATGAGGACACGATTCGGCGCGCCGATCATGTGATCGATTTAGGTCCGGGAGCGGGCACGCGGGGTGGGCGGTTGGTCGCTCAAGGCACCGCGACCCAGCTTGCCCACCTGGGAAACTCGGCGACCGGCCGCTGTCTTGCTGCCCCTCTCAAGCATTCCCGATCCAGACGCCGCGCGATCGATCGCGACACGCCGATGATCGATATCGTCGGCGCGAGCCTGCACAATCTACGCAAGCTGGATGCACGCATTCCCGTGGGCCGGCTCAGCGTGATTACCGGGGTCTCGGGATCCGGCAAGTCCTCGCTCGCGCGCGATGTGCTGCTGCGCAACTTGAAGCAGCTCTTGGTTCGGCCTCGCCGCGGCGAGCGCGCACGTAAAAGCGATGCCTCTCCAGAAGGCTGCGCTGCAATCAGCGGCTGGCAATCGATCAGCCGCGTGCTGGAGGTGGATCAGACGCCCATCGGAAAGACTCCGCGCTCTTGCCCCGCCACGTATATCGGGTTTTGGGATGCCATTCGCCGGCTGTATGCGGAGAGCACTGAGGCGCGCATTCGCGGATTTACCGCCAGCCGCTTCTCGTTCAATACTGCGGGCGGGCGGTGCGAGGCGTGCGAAGGCTTTGGGTTGCAGCGCATCGAGATGAACTTCCTGCCGGATGTTCAGGTGCTGTGCGATGTGTGCGGGGGCAAGCGATTCAATTCGGAAACTTTGAGCATTTTGTTCAAAGGTAAAAACATCGGGGAAATTCTCGCGATGAGCGTCGAGGATGCCCTGGAATTCTTTGTCGCACAGCGCAGCATCCACCATCCCTTGAAACTGCTTGCGGAGGTCGGCCTCGGATACTTGAGCCTCGGCCAGCCGAGTCCGACCTTATCGGGGGGAGAGAGCCAACGTATCAAGCTGGTCACTGAACTGGCCAAAGTGCGCACCGATGAGCTTGGCCAAGACATCGCACGCCGCGAAGGGCAGCACACGCTTTACGTGCTTGATGAACCCACCGTCGGGCTGCACATGGCGGATGTGGAAAAACTATTGCGCGTATTGCATCGCCTGGTGGACACCGGCAACACCCTTGTCGTCATCGAACACAACCTCGATGTCATGGCTGAAGCGGATTGGATTATCGACCTAGGTCCGGAGGGCGGTTCCGGCGGCGGGCGAGTCGTCGCCCAAGGCTCGCCCGAGAACATCGCGCGCAAGCCCGACAAAAGCCATACGGCAAGAATCCTCGGCGAGTTCCTCGAGGATCGGGGCGTACCCTAAGAACGCTGCGTGGCTTCCATCAATTCAATCCGATTGCCGAACGGGTCCCCGACATCGATTCGCCGATAGCCCTCGAGCGGCCCGCCTTCCTTGAGGGTATACCCTAAGGCTCTGAGCCTCTCTTCAAGATTGGCCAGGTTATTCACGATGAAAGCCACGTGGGCTTTTCGTGCAGGGCGAAAATCCGCCTCGACCCCTAAGTGGATTCTCATGTCCGCACGCTCGAACCAACAACCGCCGCGCTTCGCTTGATCGGCGGGTTTAGGAACCTCTGGAATCCCGAGCGCGCCTTCGTAAAAAGCACGCGCTTGCGCCTCGCCGCCGGCGGGCATTGCTAGTTGCACATGATCGATACGGACTATGTTCATCTAAAGCTCCACGCGCGCTGAACGCTCACGGCGGGAAATCAGAGTAATAATATCGCTCAACAAGGACGAGGAGACATTTCATTGAAAACAATTCTCATCACCGGCGGCACTCGCGGCATCGGTCGCGCCACGGCGCTCTTGTGCGCAAGGAAAGGGTGGACGCTCGCGCTCAATTACGTGCACGACCCGTCGGCGGCCGCTGAAACCGCCCGTGAGGTTCGCGCCGCCGGTGGCCATGCGGCCACCTTCAAGGGCGACGTTGCTGTGGAATCGAATGTGCTGTCCTTGTTCGATGAAGCTGAATCCCAGTTTGGCAGGCTTGACGGGGTGGTGATCAATGCGGGGATTGTCGCTCCCTCCTCGCCTCTCGCCGATATGACGAGCGCGCGGCTCAAGCGCATGTTCGAAGTAAATGTCTACGGGGCGTATTTATGCGCCCGCGAGAGCGCGCGGCGCTTATCCAAGGACCGCGGCGGCAATGGCGGCTCGGTGGTTCTTCTCTCGTCGGCGGCGAGCCGGTTGGGGGCGCCGTTCGAGTATGTCGATTACGCCGGATCCAAGGCAGCCATCGATACCTTGACGATTGGATTGGCCAAGGAATTGGGCACGCAAGGCGTGAGGGTCAATGCAGTGCGTCCCGGACTCATTGAAACGGACATCCATGCCAGCGGTGGTCAGCCGGACCGAGCGGCACGGCTTGGCGCGACGACGCCCATGGGGCGCGCGGGACGTCCCGAGGAGGTCGCCGAGGCCATCCTCTGGCTGTTGAGCGACGCTGCCTCCTATACGACCGGCGCCATTCTTGATGTCGCGGGCGGACGCTAGCCGGTCGCTCAGGAGCCTAGGGGCTGAGCGGGATCCGCTTCGGTTTCGGCGCCGACTTGGATAAACCGAAGTCCGGGGGTAAAGGCGGTATCACTTGGTTGGGATACCAAAACGTCAAGTGGCAACTTTCGCAAACACCGTCCATGGCAGCGCCCGCATTCATCATGCCCACCGCATCTTTCTTATCAATGGCCGCGAGCATTTGTGTACCCGCATCACGCAAGGCGCCGGCAAATTGCACGAAAGTCGCGTGCTGCGAGTCAAGGCGCTTTTGCCCTTCATCAGCACTCAGCACGCCCGAGGTGCCTTGATCCAACACCGAGCTGCCGGGCGCCACCAATCGGCGGCCATCCATCATGAGCAGATTGGTTCCCTCGATCAGTGCGATTGCGCGGCGCCTCACTTCATGCCATTGCTCATCGCTATGCGGCTGGTGAAAGACTGTGCCTTTGCGCGTCTGCGTGATGCTAACCGAATCCCAGAGGGCATCAGCGGCCGGATCAATCACGGAATCCATCAGTTCCTGGATGCTCGCCGTCAGCAAAAACGGCGCGGGTGGTGCTGAAGCGGCGGCCGCCGGCACGGCGGCTACTTCCGGGACTTGGCTTTTCTGGCAGGCGCCGCTTGCCAATAGGGCAAACGCTATCAGATAAGCGCGACACTGGCTCCCCATAAAAATACTCCCCGGTTTCGGCTCGCGGCGCTTACTTTCCGGCCGGTGCATCGGGCGCAGATTTCTTCGGAGACTCTTTGGCACGGAGGCCTTCATCCTCAATCAACCGCTTGCGGACATAGAGAAACCGAATTGTTTCGTACTCGAAAGGCGAACCGCCCGAATAGTAGCGAAAATCGACATTGGCGCGCTGATCAACCGCGTTGACCACTCCTAAACCCCAGGACACGTTGCCCCGATACAAGCCCCCGA
>DASWUU010000277.1:0-19068 GCA_036401515.1 Steroidobacteraceae bacterium | reverse complement strand
AACTCGCGGCATTGCCCGCAAATACGCCGGTCTCGGTTTTCGGCACCTTGACCGCTTCGACCGCGACGGCCGCGACGGCCGGCACCGCTACCGCCGTGAGTACCCCTGCGACCACTTCCAGCATGTTGTTCAGCGCTTCGAACGTTTTGGTAGACAACGGTGTTCCAACTTTTGTATTGGATCGCGTATCGGGCACAGTGACCGCTCGCAGCAACAACACCCTAGCCATCGAAGATGCAACCTGGATCAGCAACGGAGCCAACACATTCGTTCCTGGCACCACCATCGTCAATATTAGCGCGAATACGCTGGTAACCGAATTTGGCCAAGGGATCGCGCAGCTTTTCAGTCCGCAGCTGATCTCCGTGGGATCTTCCATCGATGCATTCGGCACCGCCACCAATAACAGCACCGGCGGTGTCTTTCTCGATGCCAGCGCAGGCCGAGTGCGCTTGGATCTGAGCACGGCCGCAGGTCTCGTGACGGCTCAGGGTGCGGGGGCACTGACGCTCAATCTGGCAACGCTGGGCGGCCGCGCAGTGAGCGCCTTTGACTTCATCGGGAGCGGTGTGGCCCCAAACGCATATGGGGTGGCGACGGGCTCGATCGATTTGGCCAATGCGACGTTGAGTTCTCCGGTAGTCGCGAGCGGCATGCCCAACGCGTTCGGCTTGAGTGTGCCTAATTTCGTCGCCTCGACTTTATCGGATTCCACGACCACCCAAGCCGAGTTGGTGCTCGACTGGGGCGCCGGGACTGCGGTGCCATTCATCGCCCTCGACACCTCCAGCATCGATGTCGACGTCAAGAATTCCGGCATTGGGGTGCGTCACCAAATACAAATCGGGCCGCAGATCGTCAACCTCGTCGGGCTGTCATCGGATCCCGTGATCGCGCCAAGCACGAGCGCGCCCGTCGCGTTTTCAATCGGTCATGCGGTATCCTCCACTGTCGAGAGTTTCAATTCCTACGCGGCATTCGTTGCCAAGCTGCAATCGACGCTGAACGGGTCCACGCTGGCTACGAATATGACGGCGGTCGGCCTGTACACGGCGTCGACACATAATTTTTCTGCGACCAGCATTACGCTGTTCTTTAATAACTGAATCCGATCGTATTGCGAGCGGAGTAGGGCTGTTGAACTTTAGAATTACCCGGCGCGACTTTCTATCGGCGACCTCGCTGCTGACGGTACCCATCAGCAGCCTCAAGCCGCTGCCCGTCGCGGCTGCGACGCCGGCGACGCCGCTGGCCGGCCCCAGTCAACAGCCCTCAAACGTTGCCTACGTGGGGACGTACACCCCGAACGGCGGCGGCATTTATTTGTTTCGAATCGATCCGGTCACGGCCGCGCTGACGCAGCTCCAGGTCATCGACGACATTCGCAATCCCACCTGGCTGGCAGTTAATCCGGCGCAAACGCATTTGTACGCCGTCAGCGAGATCGACAATTATCAGGGTACGCAAAACGGAGCGGTAGTTTCCTACGCCATCGATGGCGCAATGCAGCTGAAGCGGCTGGGGGCGGTGAAATCGGGTGGCACGACGCCGGCGCACGTCAGCGTACATCCGAGCGGAAAGTTCGTGTTCGTCGCCAACTACGGCGGGGGTAATGTCGCCGTTTTCCCGGTCGGCGCGGACGGCGCACTCGGCGAGGCGACAGACGTGAGGCCCAGTGTGGGGCCGCGACATCATGTACGCGGCTCCAGCGATCTTCCCGGCCAGTTTGCCTTAAGCGATCACGACGGCCCTCACCTCCATATGGTGGCGGCAGATCCAAACGGACAGTTCATCATCGCCAACGACGCGGGACTTGACCTCACTCTCGTGTGGCGCTTCGATGCTGCCGCCGGTCGCTTGCTTCCCGCGGATGTCCCCGTGATAACCGCACCGCCGGGCTCCGCGCCGCGCCATTTTGTGTTCCATCCGAATGGCCGTGTGTTTTATAACCTGTACGAGCATGACGCGAAAGTGGCGGTCTACGACTACGATTCTGCACGAGGCGGCTTGAAACCGAAGCAGGTTATTTCAAGTTTGCCGGCCAAGTTTGAAGGCAGCAACCTCGCCGCTGAAATCCTCATCACAGCCGATGGCCGGTTCTTGTATGTCTCGAACCGGCTGCACAATGCCGTGGCTGTGTTTGCGGTGGCAAGCGATGGTGAGCTGCGCAGCATTGCCGAAACCTGGGTGCATGCGGACTCGCCGCGCAGCTTGAGTTTAGACCCAAGCGGCGCATTCCTCTATTCATGCAATCAACGCGGCGATTCCATCACCTCATTTCATTTGAACCCGTTGACCGGTGCGCTGTCCTTTACCGGCAGATTCGAAGCGGTGGGCAGTCCGGCCGTGATGACCATCCTCAAGCGCGCCTGATCCGGGATATACTGGGCGCTTTATGCGTTAGCGCGACGAGGAGTGAAGGCCATGGAAATCGCAATGATCGGTTTGGGTCGCATGGGCGCCAACATGGCGCAGCGTTTGATGCGCGGCGGCCACAAAGTCGTGGGATTCGATCCCGCCGAGGCGGCGCGCGCCTCTCTTGAAAAGAATGGCGCGCAGACCGCAGCTTCCCTCGAGCAAATGGTTACCAAACTAGGTGCGCCGCGCGTCATATGGCTGATGGTGCCCGCCGGCGCGATTACCGACGGCACGATTGACAAGCTCGTGCCGCTCTTGGCTGCGGGCGACACCATTATTGACGGCGGTAATTCGAACTACCGCGATACTCAGCGCAGGGCGGCCATGGCGGCTCAGCACAAGATCCAATATGTCGACTCAGGCACCAGCGGCGGCGTATGGGGTTTGGCGGAAGGCTATAGCCTGATGATCGGAGGCGAAGAAGCGGTCGTCGACCGGCTGCGTCCTATCTTTGAAACCCTTGCACCTGCAAAGGATCAGGGCTGGGGCCGGGTAGGGCCGGTAGGCGCCGGACATTACACCAAGATGGTTCACAACGGCATCGAGTATGGGCTGATGCAGGCCTATGCCGAGGGCTTTTCGATTCTCCAGCATAAAAACGAATTTAAACTTGATTTGCATCAGATAGCCGAGATTTGGCGGTACGGCAGCGTGGTCCGGTCTTGGCTTTTAGACCTCACGGCTGACGCCTTGCAGAAGAATCCGACGTTGAAGGGGATCGCCCCCTATGTCGCCGACTCCGGCGAGGGGCGGTGGACTGTTGCAGATGCGATTGAGTTGGGCGTGTCTGCGCCGGTCATTACGCTGTCGCTGCTGGAACGATTGCGATCTCGAGATAATGATTCGTTCTCCGACAAGCTTCTGGCGGCCATGCGCAACGAGTTCGGCGGACACGAAATCAAGACAGAGTGACGCGTCCACCGTGAGGATTCTGGTCGTAGGGGCCGGCGCCATTGGCGGTTATTTTGGCGCTCGGCTGATTGCAGCTGGGCGCAATGTCACCTTTTTGGTCAGGCCGCGCAGGGCGGAGCAGCTGCGGCGCATCGGCCTTGTGGTGACAAGCCAACTAGGGAATCTTAATCTGGCCACGCCCGCATTGCGTTATGCGCAAAGCCTCGACAAGTTCTACGACCTCGTGATTCTTAGCTGCAAATCCTACGATCTTGAAAGCTCAATGGATGATTTCGCTGCCGCAATGGGTCCCGATTCCCGTGTGCTGCCGTTGCTAAACGGCTTAAGACACCTCGACATTCTCGATGCGCGATTCGGGCCGAAGCGCATCCTCGGTGGTTTGGCGCGAATTTCCTCGACGTTGGATGCCGACGGGCGGATCCATCAATTGGGTCCCTTCAATGCATTGGTGTTTGGTTCCCGCGGCGGTGCCGAGGGCGATATCGATGATGTGGCGCAAGCCCTCCGCGTACCGGGTTTTGATGCGCTATTAAGCCCGGACATCCTTCATGAGATGTGGGAGAAGTGGGTATTCATTGCCGCCGCCGCCGCAACGACGAGCCTCATGCGTGCTGCAATCGGGGATATTGTTGCGGCGAATGCGGTACATATTCCGACAGAGTTGATGCAAGAATGCGCCGCAATCGCCGCCGAGAATGGTTTCGAGCCGCGACAGACGGCAACCGCTGCCGGCCTGTCCCTGCTCACCGCTCCAGGTTCGCTGTTCACAGCGTCGATGCTGCGCGATATCGAGCAACGCAGCCGCATTGAGGCGGATCACATCGTCGGCGATCTTCTCAGGCGCGCATCCAAAACCGGGGGTGCTTCGCTGCTGGCGACCGCGTACGCGCACTTGCGAGCCTACGAGGTGCGGCGAGAACGCGAATCGCACCCTTAGACAATCGCGGGCCCGTGGCCGATCGCGCCGCTAGATTGGCGGCGGCGCTTGGGCCTGATGGCGGCTCACCGCGGCGCCGTCCTGCGCGCGTAGTCGGAAAAACACGACGGTGGATGCGATCGTGAGCGCAGCCAGGCAAACGAGCGCCAGATGCACGCCATGAATCATTTGTGCCTCGGTGGCCCGCATGCGGTCCGGGATGAACATGGCAGTGGTGAGTGAGGCGGTGGCGATGCCAAAGCTCACCGCCAATTGCTGAACCGTGCTTGCGATCGTGCTGGCGCCGCTTGTGTCGTGTTCACCCACGTCGGCGTAAGCCAGCGTATTCATGCTGGTGTACTGCAGCGAGGTGAGAAATCCATAGGCAAACGCCATCAGCACAATCAGCCACACGGGTGTTTTAGGGCCGATCGTCGCGAACAACATGATCATCACGCCGAGCAACAGGGTGTTGGAAACGAGCACGGTTCGGTAGCCGAATTTCCTTAAGATCAGCGGCATGGTCAGTTTCAGGCTCATGGCAGCGAAGGCTTGCGGCATAATCAGCAGGCCCGACTCGATCGGCGAGAATCCCAAGCCCACTTGATAGAGGAGGGGAAGCAGGAACGGGATGCCGCCTATCCCTAGGCGAGTGAATAAATTGCCGCTCACCGCGGCGCGAAAGGTCCGAATCCCAAGCAGCCTCAAGGCCAACAAGGGGTGCGGGGTGCGCTTGGTGTGCAGCTCATAGGCGGCTAGCAGCGCCGCCGAGATGCCGAGGAGCCCGAGCATCTCACGGCCGCTTAGGGTGGTTTCGCCGAACACCTCGAGCACATAAGACAGCAGCGCCACACCGGAGCCGAACAGCACCAAGCCGATGATATCCAGTGGGTAGTTTCGCGCCTCCCGATAGTTGGGCAGATGCCGGTACACCATGTACAACCCGCACAATCCAATCGGGATATTGACGAAGAAAATCACGCTCCAGTGAAAGTAGCCGATGATCGCGCCGCCGATAATCGGCCCCAGCATCGGCCCGACCAGCCCAGGAATGGCAACGAAGCTCATGGCGTTGATGAGTTCGGACTTTGCGAAAGTACGTACGATGGTAATGCGGCCGACGGGAAGCATCATCGCCCCACCGCCGCCTTGCAGAATGCGAAATGCCACCAGCCAATGGATATTGCTGGATAGGCCACAGAGGAAGGAGCCCAGCGTGAAGATGCCGATTGCCGAAGCAAATACTCGGCGGGTGCCGAAGCGATTGGCCATCCAACCACTGATCGGAATGAATACCGCCAGGCTCAAGGTGTAGCTCGCCAGCACCGCCTTCATGCTCAACGGCGGCACATCGAGCGCGCGTGCGATCGCCGGCACCGCGGTATTTAAGATGGTGGTGTCCAAGGATTCCATGAAGAATCCGACGGCTACCAACCAAGGAAGCAACCGCTTGGCCGTGGCGGTCAGCGCGATGTCGTGGGCATCTGCCAAGGCAGGCTGCCGTCAGGCCCCCGCGAGCGCGCTGTCTACGATGGTCTGCGCCTCAGCGATCAGCCGCCGCAAATGCGCATCGCTGTGAAAGCTTTCGGCGTAGATTTTATAGATGTCCTCGGTGCCTGAAGGACGCGCCGCAAACCAACCGCCGCGTGAGATCACTTTGACCCCGCCGATCGGGGCATTATTGCCGGGCGCCTGAGTTAAGACCGAATCGATCGGTTCCCCGGCCAACTCCGTGATGCGAACTTGCTGGCTGTTGAGTTTCGAGAGCTTGGCTTTCTGCGCGGAATTTGCCGGGGCGTCAATGCGATCGGCGAAGGTTGCCCCCAGCTCCTGCTCAAGCCCGCGATAGTGCTCCCCCGGATCGCGCCCGGTGCTCGCCGTGATCTCCGCGGAGAGCAGTGCCGGCACGATGCCGTCCTTGTCCGTGGTCCAAGCCCCTCCATCGATGCGGCTGAACGATGCGCCGGCGCTTTCCTCACCGCCGAAGCACAGTTTCCCATCGACCAGTCCGTCCACGAACCACTTGAAACCGACCGGCACCTCATACACCGTGCGCTTCAGCCTCTTGCCAACCCGATCGATCATCGCACTGCTTACCACGGTCTTGCCGATAGCTGCGTCCGCAACCCAGCGGCCGCGGTGGCCAAATAAGTAGTCGATCGCCACCGATAGATAATGGTTGGCGGGCATCAATCCGCTGCTTGGAGTCACGATGCCATGGCGATCGTGATCGGTATCGCAGCCGAAGGCGATGTTGTAGCGGTCCTTGAGTGCGATCAATCGCTGCATCGCGTAGGATGAGGACGGATCCATACGGATCTTTCCATCCCAATCGAGCGTCATGAATCGAAAAGTGGGGTCGACCTCGGTATTCACCACGGTCAGGTCGAGGCGGTAATGTTCGGCGATACGCGGCCAGTAATGCACGCCGGCGCCCCCCAAAGGGTCGACGCCCATGCGGATCTTGGAATCGCAGATGAGATCCATATCCAAAATGGCGCGAAGATCCTCAACATAGGGTTGAACAAAGTCATACGAGTGCGTGGTCGCCGCCTTGCGCGCCTCGCCGAGTGAAATCCGCCTGACACCGGCGGCATCCTTGAGGAATTCGTTCGCTAAGGTTTCGATCCACTTGGTAATGTCCGTATCCGCAGGACCGCCATTCGTCGGGTTGTATTTGAAGCCGCCGCTGTCCGGCGGATTATGAGAAGGCGTAATGACGATGCCGTCGCTCATGCCGGCTGTGCGGCCGCGGTTGTAGCCCAGGATGGCGTGAGAGATGACCGGAGTGGGCGTGTATTCGCCGCCCGCGGCGACCATCACCTCGACGCCGTTGGCGGCCAGCACTTCGAGCGCGCTGGCGAAGGCCGGCGCCGACAGTGCGTGCGTGTCAAAACCCATGAACAAGGGTCCATCGACGCCCTGCCGCTTCCGGTACTCGCAAATGGCCTGGCTGATGGCGATAACATGCGCTTCGTTAAATGAGGCGTCGAACGAGCTGCCGCGATGTCCCGAGGTCCCGAAAGCGACTCTTTGCGACGCGATCGAGGGGTCGGGACGTTCGCTGTAGTACGCGGTGATCAGCCGCGGCACATCTACCAGCGCCGAAGCAGGAGCGGGCCGCCCGGCTAGAGGATTCACTCTGGCACTCAAGTGGTCGCCAGCGCTGCGCTCTTTTCCTCGATACGCTTCAGCAGTTCGGTCCAGGACTTGACGAAGGATGCTGCGCCATCCACTTGCAACTGCATTGCGAGGGCATCGACATCGATTCCGGCACGTGCAAAACGATCGAGCACTTGTTCGGCATCGCCGCCGTCCTTCGGCATGACGCCCGCGGCTTTGCCGCTCTTCGCGAAGGCGAGCAGCGTCTTCTCCGGCATCGTATCGATCGTGTCTGGCGCCGCCAACGCACTGACGTACAAGTCCTCTGAGGCACTGGGATCTTTGGTGCCCGTGCTGGCCCACAACATGCGTTGTTTACGTGCGCCCTTGGCTTCCAAGTCCTTCCAGCGCTGTCCGGCAATCAGTTCGCAGTGCGCCCGGTAGGTGCGCTGCATGATGGCGATCCCTAAGCGGTTGCGCAATTCCGGCGGCACCTTGTCCGCCACGGCCCGATCCCAGCGGCTGACGAAGAGCGACGCAACCGAATTGATCTTAGGGTCCAGTCCCGCACCGAGGCGACGTTCGATGGCGCGCATGTAGGCATCCGCGACCTTCAAGTATTGCTCGCGCGAGAACAGCAGCGTGACGTTGACCGGTACGCCGGCAAAAATGGCCGCCTCGATCGCTGGGACGCCGGCGGGGGTGCCGGGAATCTTGACATAGAGATTGGGCTTGCTGGCGCTCTTGTGGATTGAAAGCGCCGCAGCGACCGTCCCTTGGGTGTCATTCGCCAGCAGCGGCGACACCTCCATGGACACCCAGCCGTCGACGCCTTGCGTGCGATCGAACTCGGGCCTGAAAAGATCCGCGGCACGACGCAAATCCTCCAGGGCAAGCTCAATGAATAAAGCCTCGCCCGACAAGCCGCTGGATGCCTTTTGCCGAATGCTTTTGTCGTATGCCGCGCCCTTGCCGATGGCTTCGTCGAAAATCGTCGGATTCGATGTGAGGCCCGTTATTGAAAGCTGTTCGATATACCGGCGCAGGGTTCCGTCATCGAGCATGTCCCGGGTGATATTGTCGAGCCAAAGGCTTTGCCCCAAGTCGTGGAGCTTTTTCGTCATATTCATGGTCGTACCTCGAAGTCGCTTAGGTTGTGATCGAGAAGATCCCCGATGCGCTCGATCGTAAGATCAGGTGCCGGGATTGCAGATTTGGACTCGGCTGCCAATGCATAGTGCCCTTGCCGCACGAAAACCGTGGTGAGCTCATCGCCCAGTGCGGTTTTCATCGCCGCCAGCAGATTCGCCTTGTCATCGACCATGACATAGTGCTTCGCCGGGTAGCGATGCTGCAGGGACTTTAGCTCTTTTTCCTTGTGGACGTATATCAGCACGCGGCCGGCCACCGCTGCCCAAATTCCGGCGCGCTGGATTTTCCGCGGCTGAAAGATGATGTCGCCGTCGGATAGCACGACGGGCAGACCGAATGTGCGCAAATGCGCAATGGCCTGCAGTGCGCCCGGAAACAAGCGGTTGTCGAACGGATACTCCAGCACAAACTCTGACATCTTGAGCAATTGCGGGTCGCCGTCGAGACCGACGCGAAATTCCTGCAAACTGCCGAGGTAATCGGCGAACTCCAGCGCTTTGCGTCGCCGCTCGAAGATCTCCCAGTAACGGGCCCGCTCGTCTGCACCGAACGAGGTCTCCAGATGATCGCCGAGGTCTGCGCCAAAGCGGTCGTTGTCCAGCAACGTGTTATCGACATCGAGCAGAAAAATCACCGGATCTTGTTTCAGCACGGCGAGGTTTTCTCGATCTGCGGGTCGTGCCAAGTCTCGCCGCCGTCGACGAGTTTGGCGGCCTCCGCCGGGCCCCAAGTTCCGCGCTCGTATTCAATTACAGGCAACCCGCCTTTCAACACCGGATCGACCACTCGCCAGGCTGCTTCTACAGACTCATCCTGCGTAAATAAGGACGCGTCGCCACGTATCGCATCGCCCAGCAATCGTTCATAGGGTGGTTTTTCGCTGGGCGAGTTGTGGCGCGCAATCAGCTCCACCGGCTCGCCGCGCATGTCCTCTCCCAGGAGCTTTACCAAGGCTCCCTCAGCGATGACGACTTCAGGGCTCAACCGCAACCGAAAATAGTTCGACGGCATTGCATCACTGGGATCGAATATCGCCAGCGGCGGCCGCTTGAGGGTGACTCTTACCTCCGTCGCGGTGATCGGCAGGTTCTTGCCGGCGCGAACGTAGAAAGGCACATCGGCCCAGCGCCAGGTGTCGATGTACAGCCGCAACGCGGCGAATGTTTCAACCTGCGAGTCTTTCGCCACGCCATCTTCTTCACGATAGCCGCGGAACTGGCCGCGCACCACTTCCTTGGGGTCGAGCGGACGCATGGCGCGGAAAATACGCAGCTTCTCAGCCTGCAGGGTTTTCGCGTCGTGCCCCGCCGGTGCATCCATGGCCAGCAGCGTGACGACTTGCAGCAGATGGTTCTGCACCACGTCGCGGATCGTGCCTACTTCCTCATAAAATGCGCCGCGCCCCTGAACCCCGAAATCCTCTGCCATGGTGATCTGGATGTCGCGGATGTACTCGCGGTTCCAAATCGGTTCCAGAAACGTGTTGGCAAAGCGGAAGTACAGAATGTTCTGGACCGCCTCTTTGCCGAGATAGTGATCGATGCGGAAGATTGCCGACTCGTCGAACACCTCGTGCAGAACGCGATCGAGCTCTTGCGCGCTTGCAAGATCCCGGCCAAAAGGCTTTTCAACGATCACCCGCGCATTATCCGTGCAGCCGCACTTTTGCAATCCCTGCACCACGCTCGCAAACATGCTGGGAGGAATGGCCAGATAGAAAATCGGGACTGTAGCGAGACCTAGAGCCGTCTTGAGCTTCGTATAAGTTTCAGGATCCGCGTAATCGCCATCGACATAGCGCAACAGCGCGGCTAGCTTGGTAAAGCTGGCTTCATCGAAATCGCCGTTGTGCTGCACGCTGTCGCGCGCTCGCTCCTTGAGCTTATCCAAGGTCCATCCGGCGCGCGCCATGCCGATGATGGGTATATGCAGGGTGCCCTTGCGCACCATGGCATAAAGCGCCGGAAAAATTTTCTTGTAGGCCAAATCGCCCGTGGCGCCGAAAAATACAAAGGCATCGGATTCAGTGGTCATTGTTGATGTCTCGCGAGCTCGCGCCGCAGGTGTTGGAGTTCTTCGATCAAATCGATGGCGAGCGCCACACCGGCGAGATTCAGCTCCAAATCCCGCTCGAGCCGCAGCGCGAGGCGCGCGCGGCGCAGAGCATCCCCCGTGAAGTGCCACTCGCTCCTCACTTCGACCACATTGAGAACGCCTTCCTCAACGAATTGCACGATATGCCGTTCGTCGACCTCGCACATGCGGCTCAAGTCGTGGATGCTCAAGATCGCGTTACTGTCGAAAATAGTGCCGGTCAAGGGCGGATCATCCGATGGAGACATTTTAGACTCCCAATCTGGCGCGAGGGTTAAAGGCGAAGGCGGCTGCAAATGCCGCGTACGCGGCTTTTGCTTTGGCATCATTTGCCGGCGGCAAGGCGATTTCCAATACGACGTAGAGCTCGCCCGGCGGCGAGGACGGGATGCCGCGGCCCTTGAGCCGTAATTTAGTGCCTGCATGCGAATGGGGTGGAATCTTCAAATCTACTGTGCCGATGGGCGTGGGTGTTTTCACGGCGGCGCCCAGCTCTGCTTCCCATGGTGCCACCGGCAGCTGCAACTTTAGATCTCTCCCCTCGACTTGATACAGCGGGTGGGGCTGGAATTCTACTTCAATGTACAGATCGCCGGGCTTACCGCCCTCGGGAGCAGGGCCGCCTTGGCCCGCCAGGCGGATTTGCTGACCTGCCAGAATGCCCTTCGGCACTTGCACGTTCAGTGTACGGTCCTTATCAACCACCCGGCCTTCCTGATCGACCTCGGGCACCCGCAATGTGAATGAGCGTGTTCCGCCGTTGAGCGACGCCTCCAAATCGAGCAGCACTTTGGCGTGGATGTCCTCGCCGCGGTCAGGGCGATACGCGCCGCGCGTCCTGCTGCCTGCGCGCGCCTGCGCGCCGAACAAGGAATCGAAAAAGTCGCTGTACGTAGAGCCGCCCGGGCCGGCACCCCGCGCCCCGGCACCGCTGAAATCACTGCTGAACTCAAAGCCGGAGTCCCAATTGGGCGGCGGTCGGAAATCCTCTCCAGCCCGATGCTTGCCTAACTGATCATAAGCGGCTCGTTTCTCGGGACTCTTAAGCACCTCATACGCTTCACCGACTTCCTTGAAGCGTGCCTCAGCGTCCTTCTCTTTGCTGACGTCCGGGTGGTACTTACGGGCGAGTTTGCGATAGGCCTGCTTGATCTGCGCGTCGGTCGCATCGCGCCCGACGCCCATCACTTGGTAATAATCCTTGAATTCCACCGATCACCTGCCAATACGGAGGTTGAAGGATACTACGCGTCAAAACCCGCCACGCATAAAGAGCCTGTCAGATCTATCCTACGCTACAATTGATAAGCGATCGTGAGCAGCAATCCTTCGCATAGGTCGCGCAACAGATTCGGGGGGCTTGCGTTGAACGCAGTCGTCCCCGGAATGAGCGCCTCGATCCAGGTCGCAAGCCAATCGATCTCGTTAGTGCCGTAAAACACGACCGCGCATTCGTAGTTGAGCAACAGACTGCGCGAATCGAGATTCACCGAGCCTGATAGGGCGAGTGAATGGTCGAATACCACTGCCTTTGCATGGCTCATATAGGGCAACAAGTGCACGTTGACGCCGGCTTGGCACAAGGCGCGCAGTGCGCGGTTGCGCGCAAAGTCCGCCAGCAAATGATTCGACTTGGCGGGAATGCACAAATCGATGCGCACGCCGCGGCGCGCCGCAAGGCGCATGGCGGTTTCCAAACTGACATCGGGCACGAAGTAGGGCGTTATTGCGAGCATGCGATCGCGAGACTGGAAACACGCATCGATCAGCAATGCTTCCACGGTGTCTTCGCTTTGGTCCGGTCCGCTCGGTAGAAACTGCGCATCGCTTGAGTTTGGGCCGACCTCGTTGTGCGCGGCGGAAGAAATATCGGCTGAAGCGGGCTTGCCGCCGGCTGCGACCCAATCGCTTTCAAATTGCGATGCCGCGGCCGCAGCCACGGCGCCTTTGAGATCGAAGGTCAAGTCCCGCCACGGCGCCGTGCCTGCGATGCCATAGAAGTACTCAGCGGCGAGATTGCGTCCTCCCGCCCACAGATGCGCGCCGTCGGCGATGACCATTTTCCGATGATTACGCAAATTGCGCGGACCCTGCGTCTTGCGAGCGAACAAGGGACTGAAGATTGCGGTTTGGACGCCGGCGGACATCAGATCTTTGATGCATGACTTCGGCAGTTGCATCGCGCCGAAGCCGTCGAGCAGCAGCCGCACTTCCACGCCGCAGCGGGCGCGCTCCAGCATGTGCTGCGTCGCCTCCCGGCCGAAGGGATCGTCGCCCAGAATAAAGGTGCAAATGTCCAGCCGCGAGACTGCGCCCGACATGATCGAAAACAACGCGGCAGCCGAGTCTCTCCCGTCCTGATGCATGTTGATGAGTGCCGGGGACGAAGGGGGCAGGCCAAAACTTTCAATGAGGCGCTTCGCCCAGTGATCTGCCATAGAGGGCGCGGCGCAGCGGGGCAAAGTCCTGCGCGGCAATTTGCGTCGTCCGAACATCAAGTACATGGGCAACACCAAATACGGGAAAGCCAGCATGCCTAGGACCCAGGCAATGGCGATCGAGGGCGGGCGCCGTTCGCGCTCCGCGCGCGTGGTCAGAATGTAGACGAGCACGCTGATCACGATTGCAAGCGAATGAAGACTGACCGTCGGGAACCAAGCACTCATCTTTAAGCTGAACGCTCTAGACGCCGCAGCACGGAGGGCATGAGATCGGGCAAATCCTCAGCCAGCAGCCCAGGACCGAAATCAGCCGCCGCGGCACCGTGCACCCACACCGCCGCCGCCGCCGCGGGAAATGCGTCCATGCCTTGCGTCAGAAGTCCCAAAATCAGGCCGCCCAGCACGTCGCCCGATCCGGCTGTCGCCAGCGTTGCCGGCGCATTGCTGTTGATAATGGCGCGGCCGTCCGGTGCGGCGATGACTGTGTCCGCACCCTTCAGCACCACCACCGCGCCGCTGCGACGCGCCGCCCGCCGCGCACGTGACAGTTTGTCGCCTGAGGGTTCGAACAGCCGTTTGAATTCACCTTCATGAGGAGTTATCACGCAAGGCCCGCGGATCGCTTGGAACAGTTCGTCCGCTCGCGAGGCGAATACGCTGATCGCATCGGCATCGATCACGGTGGGTTTCCCGGTGGCCAACATGGCAAGCGCCCGCATGCGCGTCGTGTCATTCACGCCGGCCCCGGGTCCAATGGAGAACCCCGAATAGCGCCGATCTTCCAGCAGGCGCACAAAATCGTGCTCCGTCGCTAGAGGCTGCACCATGATGCTGGTCAACGCCGATGCGTATATGGCAAAGGCATGTTCCGGGACTGCGATCGTTGTCAGACCGGCCCCCATGCGTGCCGCGGCGCGCGCCGCCATCCGGGCCGCACCCGTCATTGGATAGCCGCCGTACAGCAGAGCGTGGCCACGGTTATACTTATTCGCGACTGCTTGCAATTGCGGCAGTTTGTCCCTCCAAAGCGCCGGCGCATTTTCCCAGGTATCTGGGGCTAGGGAGTTCATGACGGATTGCGGTATGCCGATATCGGCAACCACCACTTCGCCGCACAAATCACGTCCCGGCAAGAGCAAGTGGCCTGGCTTTTTGCGCATGAAGGTAACGGTGCAAACCGCGGCGGCTGCACCCCAGTCCTCGCCGCCATCGCCGGTGACTCCGCTGGGCATGTCCACCGCCACTATCGGCACGCGGCGCCGCGCCGCGAAGGATAATGTATCGATCACCTGCGATTCCAAAGGGCGATTCAAACCCGCTCCAAATAGGGCGTCGACCACGAGCTCGGCCTCATCGATGGCACGAGGGCTTACGCGTTCGACGCTGCCGTGCCATCGTTGCGCATGCTGTCGAGCATCGCCACGCAGTGCTTCGATGTTGCCCAACAGGGCAACGCGCACAGGCCAGCGGCCGTCCGCCAATGCGCTGGCGACCACAAAGCCGTCGCCGCCGTTGTTCCCAGGTCCACACAAGACGGTTACGGGCCGAGGCGTCCAGCGGTGCACCACCTCCTGCACGATGCACTCTCCGGCTCGCTGCATGAGCAGCGCACCCGGTGTACCGGCGGCCATCGCCAATCGATCCGCCTTCCTCGTCTGCGCCACACTCAGCAGTGAGCAGATCACAGGCGTCCGACCACGGCACCGACGGCCGTTGTCACGCCCATTGCCAACGCGCTCCAAAACGCCACGCGCATCGCGCCAGTGCGCATATTGGCTCCCCCCACTTTGGCCGACCAGCCGCCGAGGAAGAGCAGGCAGGCGAGACAGGACACCGTGATTGCTGGGATCAGATACCGAGCCGGTGAAATGGCGACGACAGTCAGAGGCAGTACGGCGCCGATGAAAAAGCTCGCGGCCGAGGCAAACGCCGCCTGCAAGGGGCGAGCTCTCGTTCCCGGTGAGATGCCCAATTCGTCACGCGCATGTGAGCCTAGCGCATCATGCGCCATGAGCTGATCTGCCACCCGTCGGGCGAGGTCTGCATCGATGCCGCGCCGGATGTAAATCTCGGTCAGTTCACGCCGCTCGCCCGGAAAATCATCGCGCAATTCGACCCGCTCTTGCGCCAGCGCAGCCGCTTCGGTGTCGGCTTGGCTGTAAACTGAGACATACTCTCCCGCGGCCATCGACATGGCGCCCGCAACCAATGCCGCAGTGCCGCTGAGCAAGAGCGTGCTGTGCGATTCGTGCGCGGCTGCCAGACCCAATAACAGGCTGGAGGTCGAGACGATGCCGTCATTGGCTCCCAGCACAGCGGCGCGCAGCCAACCGGCCGTACCCAACTGATGTCGGTCATGATCTTTAGGGCGCATCACTTTCCTGTATATGCGAACAGGCTGCGAGAGGTAGACCGCCTAGGATAAGCGGGTTAATCTTCGCCTGAAATAATAACTGATGCCTCGATCGGCACCAACGCGTAGGAAACTCACCCATGTACGGTCCTCGGTTCTGGATAGAGTGGCTGGATCGTCTCGATCGCGTGCTCAACAGCGCCCGTCAAGACGTTGCTGTGCTCAAGCGCGCGGTTAGCCCTCGCAGTCTCGAGGCAATTGAACGCTCCAAGCGTCAGCTTTCTGGGCTCCTGAATGACCTGCGGCTGCTCGATCGCGATGTGCTCGCAAGTACCACCCAGAACGGCGCCGATAGGCTGCAAGCAGCGCTCGACGCGACCGTATCGCAATTGGGCAGCCTTGCTCAGATTCCGGCTTCGAGTGCACCCGTCGTGCTCGATCGTATGTTGGCCGCCGGTGATTCCGCTTTGCGCGACAGCTGTTATGAAGCGGCGATGTTGCTGATGCCGAGCCGCCGGCGCGCGTGACACTGGAGCCGCTTTAACGGCTAAACTTTGGCGGTTTTGGGACCCCAGATGTACCAAAGTATAAATCCCAACAGCGGCAATACCAGCACCACCACCGTCCACAGCACTTTGTTGCCCGTGTCCGCGCCACTTTGGAAAATGTTCACGATCGCCCAGACATCGGCGATCAAAACAATCAGTCCCCCGAGACCACCCTGATACCCCATAGCCTTCCCCTCATCGTGAACATTGAGGGCTCCAAGCTACACGTTTGCGCAGCGTTAGGGGAGATGGATGGAAAACAATCAGTTGTTTACGTAGAACTGATGGAGTTGATGCAAATTGATGACGATGTCGTACCGCTGACCTCTCGGCAGCGCGGGTCCGGTCGCGAAGTCATAGCGCGAGTCCAAATTCGCGACATCGGGATGCAGGTCGTGCATCGCTCGCTTGAACATTTCCCGCGGTACCCACTCGGAATTGGATGAGAGCGAGCCAAATTCGTCGTGATAAATCGAGGCAGTGGAAATATCCGACGGCGTCGGTGCAATGGCGAAAATGCGCGGTCGTACCTCTCCTAAGTGCACCTGCTTGGCGCCTGCCACAATCAGGTGCCATTCATTGCCCTGTGGCACCGCAATGAGCGCATAAACATGGTGTTGCGCCGTGAAAAACGCGGACGAAATGGCGAGCATCGCTACCAGCCGTCGAGCGTTTATGCTCCACTGCTGCGTAATCACGCTCACCGAGGCAACGAGGAAGCACAGCAGCACACCGGTCATGGCTAAGATGGTGCGATAGGTCGCATAACGCTCCGAGGCGATCATGCTCACTGCAAATGCGAATACCGGAAGCCCCATCAATCCGAATAACCAAACCATTCCCCTCCCCGCGCCATGGCGGCGCCACTCGATGAGCGCGCCCGCGATCAGAATTGCACCGACAAGCGAGGCACACGCCAGATAGAGACCATGGTCGCGCTGACTGTTGTCGTTCAAAACGAAAAGACTGAGCGCGTTCGGCAGCGGCTCCTGCAGGAACCAGGCAATTTTTTCGCCCCAGTGAGATTCGAAGGCGATCCTCCCCGATTTGACGAAAACGTGCGTGGCATACAGCAGGGACATTACGCCGTAAGCAAGCCCGAGGGTGCCCGCCACAAATCCAACATGGATGCCCAGCCATTGTGCCGACTGCGGCAGCGTGCGCTGCCGCTGCGCGATTAGCGCCCCGGCCAACGGCACAAGATAGAACATCGCACTCGGCTGGTAGATGAGCGCACTCACCAGCATGAGTCCAAGTGCCACCGCCCACTGGCCTATCGCACGCCCGACGCCGGCACGCAGTCCCAGTGCCAACGCGCCTTCCACGGTGAAGAATCCGCCCACGGCCAAAAGCGCGGTAGCCGCATAAGGCCAACCGATCGCCCAGCCGGCAATGACTTGCGCCGATGGAGCCAGAACCAGAAGCACCGCAAAACATAAGCTGGTGTTGGCTGACCAGCCTACCGCCCTCAAACCTCGGAAGCATACCCAAGAGATCGCACCGAGTAGCAGCGCGGCAATGAAACGCATCCACTGAAGATTTTGCACCGAGCTTGTTTGGCCATAGGTTGCCTGCAGCAGCCAGCCATAAATTGGACGCGCATGCGAAGCACAGAATTTAACGACCTTACCAACTTCCTCGTGCGCTTCGCGCAGATTCGAGTAGTCGTCGCGCAACCCATAGTTGTGAAAGGTCGCGGGCCAGTAAGCCACCAGCGGCACCAGGAACAAGACGGCGGTGAGCAACCACGCGCGGACGCGCAGACCCAGGCCCGTGTCAGCAATCGCGCTCGAACCAATCGGGACGGCAATCGCCGCCTCGCTAAGTACTGTTTTAGGAACGCTGCTCATGTTCGCGAAATATCACCTGGCATGCTGCAATGCACTAATCTGCGGACATCATCACCTGTTGCCGACCGCAATAGAGAAGGAGAAGCAAAGGTGATTTCTTTTCGGCTAAGTCTGATTCTATCGACGGCCGGAGGAAAATCAGTGCCTGATTCCGAGAAAATGCGTTAAATATCTGTTAACTACGGGCGTCGTAAGCTTTGGACGACATAAGCGTCAGTCAACGATGAGCTTCTGCGTCAGGCCGCCACGCATAAATTCTTGCCGCTGTGTTTGGCGCGGTATAACGCCAAATCGGCACGCTCGAACGCCGCGCCTGCCTGATCTTTATCCTGCAATTCGGTCAGGCCGCACGAAATGGTTACGCGCACCGGGGTGCCGCGAAAATGAAAGCGCAAACCTTCAACAGCCGAGCGGACCTGGTTGGCGATGACGAGGGCTTCCGCAATTTTTGTGGCGCTCAACAACACAACGAACTCCTCGCCGCCAATGCGTGCCACGAAGTCGTCCGGCCGCGCTACAGCACTGAAGCAGGCAGCCACACTCTGCAATACGCGGTCGCCTGCGCGGTGGCCGTAGCTATCATTAACTAACTTGAAACCATCCAGATCCCATAACAGCATGACCATCGACAGTTCGGACCCTGGCTTTTTTCCGATCTCTTGGGCAAACCTTTCTTCGAAGGATTTGCGGTTCGCGATGCCGGTCAAGGGGTCGATGCGCGCTCCGTGTTTTTCGCTGTCCAATTTCGAGTGTAGCTCAGCGGCTTGCTGCTCCAATTCCACAATACGCGATCGCATGCCTTCAGCTCGGCTCGTGACTTCCAGCAATCTAAGTTCCTCGCGGGCGCGGAAATTGCTGACATTTTCCACGACCCGCTGCAAGCGGGCGTTCACTAAAGATCGCAGGACGCCCAATTCAGTCGCGCCGTCCACCTCGTCGGTGAGTGCGCGCACCTGAGTCATGACGGTGTCGCTGTAGGACTGCGTGTCTTCGAAGTGGCTGCGGTCGGCATGTCTTACATCGCTTAAGTAGCCCGCCATTTCCTCGAGACGCTTGGTGACTTCAGCGAGAATCGCAGCGGTCTGCTGCCGTTCGCGAGCTAGGTGCTCGCTGCGCTCGTGCACGAGATCGGCGGCTCGGGTGATGATGCCCGCAACCGCGGCATCGTTTTTTGCCGTTGCGAGCTCCGCGATCAACGCCTGCACCGCTGAAGCGCGGGCGCCCGCTGGCAACCGCTCGAGCAAGGCCCTCACGGCAAGCCGCGTGTGCGTGTCGGTGGCCG
>DASWUU010000276.1:0-8501 GCA_036401515.1 Steroidobacteraceae bacterium | reverse complement strand
TTATGTGATCCGTCAATGCAATGAGCATATCGGCGTCGAATGGTGCGAGTATGCGCCGCGTTCCGTCGCCGACTTGCTACGATTGGCCTCGATGCCCCAGGAGCGCGAGATCGACAAGGTAAGCGTCGCCGCATAATCGCGCATCTCTTTTGCTACGCAGGAAAAACATCTCGTTCATGGCGGACGAGGCCGCGTAACAGTGCTCGAAACTGAAGGGCTTGGAGAAGGCGTGGCAGGCCTCGGGGGGGTTAGCTGCTGTTAAAGAGCTTAATTAATTGAAGGGCGTAATGCTTTTCGATTCTCTTAGGAAGCCATTACTACACTGCATTGCCTGTGGCTTCTCCAGAACCTTGAGCGCTCAATTCATCGATCAGCCGAATTAGCGCATCAGGATCAACGGGCTTGACGAGATGCGCATCGAACCCGGCATCCAAAGTCCGCCGGCGATCCGCCTCCTGACCCCAACCGGTTACTGCGATCAGTTTGGTTTGATGTCCCCAAGATTGTTGGCGGACCCAGCGCGCAAGCTGATAACCATCCATGTTCGGCATGCCGATATCTAAGATCATGACATCGGGAACCAACGATTCGGCAACCTGTAATCCGAGCACACCATCCTCGGCCGTGTGCACTGAATAACTGCTTTCGCGGAGCAATAGTGCCATGCTTTCCAAGACATCGGGTTGGTCATCGACTACAAGAACGCGCGGCGTGTTGCGAAATAAAGTAGCGACTCGCTCAATCGGCTTCGCCTGCTCGAGGCGCTGCGCGGCGGTTCTCGGCAGGCTAACCGTAATGGTGGTCCCGCGCCCGAAACCTTCGCTGAAGGCCTGCACCTCACCACGGTGCAATTGCACAATGCGTTTGACCACCGCCAGTCCGATGCCTAAGCCACCGCGTCCACGTTCCGGGGTATGGAGCTGGGTGAACAGATCAAACACGCGACTGAGTGATGAAGGATCGATGCCGATGCCAGAATCGATGATGGTCAAGATTACGCGCTCATCAACTCCAGTGGCGCTCACCTCGATACGGCCGCCGGGGTCGGTGTATTTGGCGGCGTTTTGCAGCAGGTTTTCGATCACCTGACGCAGCCGAATCGGATCCGCTTCGACATTAAGCGCATCCCCGGCGAGGTTAACGGTCAGCTCGTGATGCAATCGCTCGATAAGTGCACGATTGGCGACAATGGCCTCCTCGACAAGGTGTCGCAAATCGAAAACCTCCAAATGCAGCTCCACCAGACCGCGTGTAATGCGGCTTACATCCAGTAGATCATCGAGGAGTCGCGCCATTTGGTTCGCTTGCCGTTCGATGATATCGCGCGCCTTCTCCATCGTTGCGTTTGGGGCATCGGGTTTTAGCAGCCGCACGGCGGTGCGGATTGGCGCCAGCGGGTTTCGAAGCTCGTGAGCGAGGGTTGCGATGAATTCATCCTTGCGCCGATCGGCCTCAGATAATTCTTCGGCGAGCCTTCGAAGCTCATCCTCCATGCGCCGTTGCTCGCTGATGTCGGTGTTGGTACCGAATATCCGGACAACGGTCCCAGAGTCATCGCGGATGCATTTCATGCGCGAGAGAAACCAGCGATACTCACCGTTCTTGGCGCGAAGCGCAAAGATGTCTTCCCAGTCAAGGCCTTCCTTGACGTGGTGGGAGAATTTCTCGATCACGCGCGCAGCTTGATCGGGATGGAGAACTGTATGCCAGCCAGAACCCATCATCTGCTCGAGCGTCGCACCGGTGTAGTCGAACCAATTGCGGTTGAACCAATAGATTTGACCCTCGGTACCGGCATCCGCAATCCACGCGAGCTGCGGAATATGATCGGCCAGTGCACGAAAGCGCGCATCGCTTTCGCGCAGTTGCCGCTCCGCTTGATAGCGCTCACTTGCATCCTTGAAAACGAGAACTACGCCGGCCACGGTGCCATCGCCAGAGTGGATGGGAGCGCCGCTGTCCTCGATCGGCCGCTCGGTGCCATCCTTGGCGATAAGCAAGGTGTGATTAGCAAGGCCCACAACCTTGCCTTCGCGCAGCACCTTATGGTGCGGGCTCTCGACGGGCTCCCTGGTGTGCTCATTGATAATTCGAAACACCGTATCGAGGGGGTGACCCTCGGCCGCTGCAGTGGTCCACCCCGTGAGGTGCTCGGCGACCGGGTTCATGCGCTCCACTTGGCCTTGCGAATCCGTCGCGATGACCGCATCCCCTACGCTTGCGAGCGTGGTGGCAAGCCGCTCCTCGCTCTTGCGAATCCGGGCGCCATCACGCGCCATCAATGTGCGCAAAATCACAAGAAGCAGCACCGCCAGGGCACCCATTGCGGTGACCGCGACGAAGGTCCAGGCATGCGCCTTCGCCACCCGAGCAGAGCGAAGGGCGAGCAGGCGATTCTCCTCCGCGCGCATCGCACCTAAGTAAATTTCCAGCTCATTCATCGCGGCGGTGCCCCCACCAGCGCGGATCATGGCGAGCACCGCTTCGGATCTGCCTTCATCTTTTAGGGTAATTGCTTCGGCGAGCACCGCGAGTTTGGCCTTCACTTCCGAGCGGACACCGGCGAGCGTGCGTTGCTGCAATTCATTGTCGGCGGTTAATCGGCTCAGCGTGTCGAGCATGCCCGGAAGTGCCGCGACACCTTGCCGGTAGGGTGCAAGGAAACTGGGATCGTTGGTGAGCAGATACCCCCGTTGTCCGGTTTCGGCGTCCTTCAAGCTCGATAAGGTGCCATCAATCGCCTCAAGCACTTGATGTGTATGGGTAACCCAGCGCGTGGCAACGCCCTGTATTTGAAGAGTCCCAAATACTGTAAGAAGCGCCAAAACCAACACCGCCCCGAATAGGAGCAAAGCACCGCGCCAGGATTGCAGGGAAATTGCGCTCATTGGATCGACCGACTTCAGGTCGTGCTTTGGATTAGCCGCAGCGCCCCGAAAGGCTGACCCGCTAAGGGTAGGCTCTTTCCTACAACGATTGACTAACCTAAGATAATATTTCCCATTTCGAGTATGGCTGCCGCTCGAAACCGTATTGGTGCACTATGCCGCTCACGCAAGCCGATCGCAGGTCTTGGACGGTCCAGTCCAGGCGGGACGGGTGCTCATCTGCCCGGTGGTTAATCGTACATTGCATGCCTTGCCACAGATTGACCAAACGATTAGGGGCGCAAGGGGCCGTACACTCGCGCCCGCAGGCCGCCCGAATAAACCGCCGGCTGCCCGCGAAGGAAGCGCTGGACCGACAGTCATGGCCGGTGCCGCTATGGCACGGTATCGGTTGTTTAGCTCGGATGCACTTTGGGCTTTCAGCTGCGCCCAATCGCGCATCTCCTTGCTAGCGAACGCCGGCGGAATCGATGCGAAGCGTTCGTTGATGCTTAAGGCATTCGCAAAGGCAAGCCAGTCATACGCTTGATCTCATCAAGACTGGTCCCCGCAACGATTTCCGAGACGAGCACATCTTCGGAGCCGATATCGAAGATCGCTACATCGGTGTAGATGCGCGACACGCAATTCAAACCAGTAACAGGGTACGTGCATTGGTCAACCAGTTTGCTCGCGCCGTCACGGGTCAGCAGATCCATCATCACAACGACTCGCTTAGCGCCGATGGCCAAATCCATGGCGCCGCCTACTGCGGGTATGGAATCAGGAGCGCCGGTGTGCCAATTGGCCAAATCTCCGCCCTTAGAGACCTGAAAAGCCCCCAGCACGCATAAATCGATATGACCGCCGCGAATCATGGCAAAGGAATCACCGTGATGGAAAAAACAGCCGCCCTGCAATAGGGTGATAGGTTGCTTGCCGGCATTGATGAGTTCGAAATCCTCCGCTCCTGCCAGCGGCGATGGTCCCATGCCGAGAACACCGTTTTCACTGTGAAGAATCACCTCTCGTTCGGCGGGCAGATATTCGGCCACGAGAGTAGGCAAGCCTATTCCAAGGTTGACATAGGTGCCCTCCGCGATATCGCGCGCCACGCGTGCTGCCATCTGATTTCGACTATACCTTGTCATTAGTTTCCGGAGGCACCGACGGTCATCTGACAGCTCGTTAAGACCACGTGGCGAACAAAAATTCCCGGCGTCACGATTGCTTCTGGATCGAGCACGCCGAGCGGCACGATCTCATCGACCTGGACTATAGTACTGGTTGCTGCCATGGCCATTATGGGTCCAAAATTCCTGGCGCTCTTGCGATAGACGAGATTCCCCCACCGATCCGCCTTATGAGCTTTGATTAAGGCAAAATCAGCATGGATCGGCATTTCGAGCACGTAATCGCGCTCACCAATTCTTCGGCATTCTTTCCCCGCTGCCAGCAAAGTTCCGAAGCCTGTGGGAGTGAAGATTCCGCCAAGTCCCGCGCCGGCCGCTTCGATGCGGGCCGCCAAGTTGCCCTGTGGCACGAGTTCCAGCTCAATTTCACCAGCTTGGTAAGCCGTATCAAAATGATGGGAATCGCTTTGACGCGGAAATGAACAAATAATCCTCCGCACAAGCCTCGAGGCGATCAGCGCGGCAATGCCGCTTTCCCCGTTCCCTGCGTTGTTACTGATTACGGTGAGATCTCGCGGAGCGCGAGTTCGCAAGGCTTCGATGAGCAAGTCCGGCATGCCAGCGGTACCGAATCCACCGATCATGATCGTTGCCCCAGCGGCGATGTCGGCCACCGCTTCTGCGGCGGTGTGTACTTGCTTATTGATCATTACTGGCGCCAGACCGGGACGAGCTGCCATCCGCGGGAACTTCCCCGTACCAGGGATTGGCCGGCGGATGGTTCTCATCCCAGCAACAGCGGCCAGAGCGCAAATAGGCCACAACATCAGCTAGCTCTTCGGAGTCCAGAAAAGCCTGAAACCCAGGCATACCGGGACCTCCCAGTTGGATCTTGGTGCCCACCGAGCGGTCGTTCAGCGGCTCCCCGGTCATGAGGACAGGGCGCTCATACAGCTTGTAAAGCGTCGGCGCGCGCGGCGCATAGTCCTCGCGGGTCGTATATTCGTTGTGACAAAGCCAGCAGGTAAAAAGATAAATTTCCTTGCCGCGCTCGATCCGATCTCCCGGCAATAAGTGGAATTGGTAAATCTTGTCCGAGCGTTGATACGGATCGCTGGTGAGGACGCCGGTTCTCTCCTCGGCCGGAGGCTCGGCAATCGCTCGGTGGCTTATCGCCAGCGCTGCCAAAATCAGGCTGAAGCTGCCGCCGATTATCATCATCCACGCGCTGTGCGACCTGGTGTGCTTGACTTGCCCGCGGGGATGATCGCTTGACTTCATCAATCAGTCCCTCGGTTGCAGCCGGACGATGTACCCGTAATGATCTCCGTACCAAACGGTAACCGGGGTGGTTGAGTTGTCGATCCAGGTTTGCCAGTCAAACGCATAGGGCTCGGGCAACATATATTCGATCCACCGATAGGTCTGGGGAGTGAATCGCGCAATGCGCCCGGCACGCATCTCTCCCGCCCAGACCTCGCCATTCTTATCGGCTCGAGTCTCATAGAATGTCGTATAGGGCGTCGGCGGTGGGTATTCTGAAACCAGATGGGTCGAGCGATCAAATTTCACGAGAACGCCACCCCGGCCACCCGCCCAGA
Source organism: Steroidobacteraceae bacterium (assembly GCA_036401515.1). Taxonomy (GTDB): domain Bacteria; phylum Pseudomonadota; class Gammaproteobacteria; order Steroidobacterales; family Steroidobacteraceae; genus Bog-1198. Next base: position 2,900 of record DASWUU010000276.1, on the reverse strand, counting down.
CATTCCCTGCTGGATCGAAGGATCCGCGCGAGGCGAACGACACACCGCTCGGAGAATCCGCTTCAATGACTTCGCCCGTCTTGATGTCTAAAAAAACGATGCCATCGAAGCTGGTGCAGACAGGATCATAGCCTCCGCCGCCAAAAAAGTAGCGGCCATCGGCGCTAATGAAATTGCCGTAGGTGCTGCAGGTTTTCTTTAGCGGATATTGCGCTACGGATTTTCCGGTCTGCGGATCGAACTTGTGAATTGCACCTTGCCAAGTTCTCCAGAGAAATCCGTCCGGCGCCAAAGCCATGTTGCCCTGCAGTCCGGTATGCATGGTGCGAAAGACCCCACTTTTTGGGTCAAAGCGCACTAGATTGCCGGTCCAGGTCTCGCTATACCAAATGGCGCCATCCTTAGCCTGCTCGATCCAATGTTGGCCGCTCGGCTTGCCCGCGGTGCGCGGCACCGGGTACTCGGTGACTTGGCCGGTGCGAGGATTCAGTTTGCCCAAGATTGGGTTGCGATTGCTCGTGTACCAGATGTTACCCTCGGCATCACCCGTGACATCGTGGATACGGGCATCGAGATGCGGCACTTGATATTCGGTGATCACGACGTGTGCGGCGGGGCCCTGCGGGCGCGCAAACGCCTTGAGCGGCGCATCGGTTGCATCAATCCCGCGTACTCGCGCCAGCCAATCGGCAATGGTATTGATGGTCGCGGAACTGATTTCCGTGCCCGGTGCACGTCTTGCGATCAGCAGCCGTCCGGTGAAATTGAGCATGCGGTCAACGATCAGCCGCCAGCTGCGCTGATCGAATCGTGCACGAAACGCCCACTGATAAGTGTGGCAACCGTTACCGCAATTGTTGCTGAATATCTTCTTCTCATAGCCGCTACCGGGTAGATTGTAGAGAAGCTCGGCGTCGGTGAGTTGCGATATGACTTCTGGAAGCGGCGGCAGGAATTCGGAGTCGTTACGTCGGGTGAGGAGGATCTCGGCAAGCCGGTCGGCGCCGCGGATTTGGATATCCTCGCGCACATACGGCAGAAATTCGAGAGGCCTCGGTACCCGCAAGGTGTAGGTACCCGGCACAAGCCGCGGAAAAGAAAAGCGACCGAGCGGATCGGTGAATACCGTGGTTCGAATACCCGAACTTTGGGCGATCAACTGCACCATGAGGCCTTCGATTGGCGGCCCCTTCTCTGGGCGCGCACTACCCGCGGGCCCCGTGAGTTCAAGGCCGGTGCCCGAGGCGAGGAGCGGCAGCGACCAAGCCGCGATAAAGGCCATGGCGATATAGCGCGTACGGCCGTGGCCCGTCGATGTCCGGATCACCTGGGAAGTGAGCCTCTTGAAGCAGCCGGTGCCCTGCATTGGTGCCTGAACGTGGGTATGGCGTGTACAGTATACTGCGTGCGATCTCATTCGATAGTCAAACGATTCTTCCTAATCTCCGTACGTGTAGCGGGCAGCGGCTCGCGAGGTTGACTGGGGCGATCATGCTGGATTAATATCGGTCGGATACGGTATACAGAATACCGATGATTGACAGATCTATAAAAGACCGGATCAAGGGAAAATCGCTATGCGCATTGCTCCTCGCTTGAGATTGATCTTCATATCGATCATCGCCGTTCAGCGCATCGCGGCAGCCGCTGAGGAGGAACCGCGTGCAGCGCTCGATGAAATAATCGTCACCGCCCAAAAGCGGGAAGAGCGCTTGCAAGATGTCCCTATCGCCATAGTCGCAGTGTCGGGCGCGAACCTGCGAAATGAAGGCGTTCGGAATCTGTCGGATTTAAATTCCTCGATTCCCGATGTGCACGTAAGCCAGGCTTTCGCGCAAGGCTACTTAAGCATTCGTGGCCTCTCTTCGGGAATCAATCCGGGATTTGAATCGACGGTCGGACAGGTCATCGACGGCTATTTCTATCCGCGTGATCGATTTGCATATTTGTCATTTCTCGATATTGACCGAATTGAGATACTTAAGGGGCCCCAGGGGGCGCTCATCGGAAAAAACACCACGGCAGGCGCGATCAACATCACGACGGCCAAACCTACTAAGACTTTCCAGGGGTCGGTGGACGTGGAGCGCGAGATGGAGGGTGACCCTGGCTGGACCGAGGAAGCGGCGGTTTCAGGGCCGCTGGTGGACACGCTTAAGGGCCGCATCGCGATTCGCGACGAAGACCACGACGGCTATTTGGCACGTCTGGTCTCCGGCGGGCGTGAGCCGACCCGCAACGACAAATATGGGCGCGCCACCTTACAGTGGGACCCTACGGATCGTCTCGATGTAATCTTGAGTGCTGCGCGGGCCGAGATAGACGAACACGGCCGCAACCTTGAGCTTATTTATTGTGCCCCGTCTTTCCGCGGTTCATTGGCGGCGAAAGGATTATCGCAATATGAGGACTGCCAGAGGAATTGGCGGACGGGCGAGAATTATGGTCGCCCCGCCCTCGGGCCGGGACAGTACGATCTGGAAAGGACCACCGCCGATATCTATACACTGACCGCGGCTTTGAAGACGCCGTGGGGAACCTTGTCGGCGCTGTCGGGTTACGCGGCGTTCGATTTTCTTGGCCAAGAGTCTGGCTTGCGGACGGCGATTGACACACGGGCAGTTGATCTGGGTGAAGATTGGAAGCAGATGAGTGAGGAAGTACGCTTGGTTTCCAATCCCGGCGGCCGCTTCGACTATATCTTGGGCGGTTATTTCCTAAACTCTCGACAGGGTACACTGGACCAAATTGACATCTTTGGCGTCCGTGGCTTCTCTGCACCCATCGTCGCTCACGTAAGTAGCAACACCTATGCGGGATTCGGCAATCTGGTGTGGCACGCTACCGACACCTTTGATGCCACGCTTGAAGGACGTTATACCCAAGAGAACAAGTCGGCG
>DASWUU010000275.1:0-3683 GCA_036401515.1 Steroidobacteraceae bacterium | reverse complement strand
GAGCTTTTCGCGACGTTGATGCTATCGCCTGAGTCGGCGGCGCTGCGACACGTGTTTCAAGCCGAGCGTGCCGCTTCGCACATCCTCGACGTGCCGAACGACACACCGGCGCGCCCCATCCGCCGAATCGGCGTCGTCGGTGCCGGCACCATGGGTGGCGGCATTAGCATGAGCTTCATCAACGCCGGGATTCCGGTGGTGCTTCTCGAAATGAGCCAGGAAGCGCTCGATAAGGGGCTGGCCACCATCCGCCGCAATTATGGCGGCGCGTTGAAGAAGGGCACCTTGACCGAAGCAGCGCTTGAAGAGCGCATCGCCCTGATTACCGCGACGCTCGACTATGCGCAGTTCAAGGACGTCGATTTGGTTATCGAAGCGGTATTCGAGAGCATGGAAGTCAAGAAGCAAGTCTTCGAAAAGCTGGATCAAGTGGTGCGGCAAGGCGCCATCCTCGCCTCCAACACATCCGCTTTGAATCTGGACGAGATTGCGAGCTTCACCAAACGTCCGGAAAGCGTCATCGGCCTGCATTTTTTCAGTCCCGCGAATGTGATGCGACTGCTCGAGATCGTGCGCGGTGCGAAGACTGCAAAAGATGTGCTCGCAACCGCCATGCAGTTGGCCAAGAAAATTGGCAAGGTGGCTGTGGTTTCCGGCGTCTGCGAGGGCTTTATCGGCAATCGCATGGTGGCCCGATACGGCGCAGCTGCCCACGATCTGATCATGGCGGGTGCGCTGCCCGACCAAGTGGACAGGGCGCTCGAGGACTTTGGCATGGCGATGGGGCCGTTTCGCATGAGCGATTTGGCCGGTTTGGATATCGGTTCGGCGGCTCGCAAACGCCGCGCTGCCGAGTTTCCCGATAAAGACTGGTCGAATGTCGCCGACGATTTGTGCAAGGCCGGCCGGTTGGGCCAAAAAACCGGGGCCGGTTTCTATCGCTATGAAACCGGTTCGCGCACCGCCATTCCAGACCCCAAGGTTACGGCCATCATCGAGAAGTACCGCAAGCAAAAGGGCATCGCGGCGCGCAAGATCTCCAATGGCGAGATCGTCGAGCGTTGTATTTATGCGCTGATTAACGACGGCGCGCGGATAGTCGAGGATGAGATCGCCCAGCGTAGCTCGGACATCGATGTCGTTTATCTCAATGGCTACGGTTTTCCCGCCTGGCGCGGAGGACCCATGTTCTATGCCGATCAGGTGAGCTTAAGTGCAGTGGTGCGCGCGTTACGCCACATTGCCGCGCAACCCCAAGCCGACAGGTCATTCTGGACACCGGCGCCGCTGCTTGAGCGCCTAGCCCAGCAGGGTAAAACTTTCAGCGACTATAAAGGACCAGAAAAGTGACAGAAGCCGTCATCGTATCCACTGCCCGCACAGGGCTCGGCAAGAGCTGGAAAGGCGCTTTCAACATGACCTATGGCGCAACCTTGGGCGCGCACTCCGTTCAGCATGCGGTGGCGCGCGCCGGCATCGATCCTGCCGAAGTCGAGGACGTGATCATGGGATCGACCTTCGGAGAGGGGACCACCGGGGGCAACATCGCGCGACAAATCGCACTGCGTGCCGGTCTGCCGATCACCACGGCGGGCTTAAGCATCAATCGTTTTTGCAGCTCGGGCTTGCAATCCATTGCGCTCGCGGCGCAACGAGTCATGACCGAAGGTGCCGAGGTCATTGTCGCCGGGGGGCTAGAAAGCATTTCATGCGTGCAGAACGAGGTCAATACTCACATGCGCCGCGATCCATGGATCGATGAGCACAAGCCGACGTTGTTCTGGAGCATGCTGCAGACTGCGGAGACGGTAGCCAAGCGCTACAACATCTCCAAAGAGGCGCAGGACGAGTACGGCGTTCGCAGCCAACAGCGGGCGGCGGCAGGCCAAGCCGCCGGAAAGTTCAAGGACGAAATCGCCCCAATGACAACGACCATGGGGGTGATCGACAAAAACACCGGCGCCATCTCGGTTCGGGAAGTGACCATTTCCAGCGATGAGGGCATTCGCCCCGACACCACGTTGGAAGGCGTCTCGAAAATCCGCTCGGCGATTCCGGGCGGCGTGATCACCGCCGGCAACGCCAGTCAATTCTCGGACGGCAGCAGCGCCTGCGTGGTCATGGACGCCAAGCTCGCGGAACGGCGCGGACTCAAGCCCCTAGGGTTGTTTCGCGGTTTCGCGGTAGCCGGTTGCGAGCCGGACGAAATGGGTATCGGCCCGATCTATGCGGTGCCGCGGCTTCTCAAACGCGCTGGGGTCAAAGTCAGCGACATCGATCTTTGGGAACTCAACGAGGCCTTCGCCTGCCAAGTGATCTACTGCCGCGACAAGCTCGGTATTCCCGACGATCGCTTGAACGTCAATGGCGGCGCGATCGCAGTCGGTCATCCCTACGGAGTAAGCGGCGCGCGCCTTACCGGTCATGCCCTGATCGAAGGCAAACGCCGCGGTGCAAAGCTGGTGGTGGTCACGATGTGCATCGGCGGCGGCCAAGGGGCCGCAGGCTTGTTCGAGGTCATTTGAGCATGGGACTGCGCGACTTGTTCGAATTGGGGGGAAAGGTGGCACTGGTCACCGGCGGCTCGCGCGGTCTTGGATTGCAAATTGCCAAAGGTTTGGGTGAGATGGGCGCCAAGATTGCCATCAGCGCTCGGAAGCCCGCGGAGCTCGAAGAGGCGAAGGCAGACCTCAAAAAACACGGCATCGACGCGTTCACCGTGACCAACGACTTATCGAAGCAGGATCAGGTACCGGCCCTGGTCGATGCGGTGGCCAAGCAATTCGGCGCAATCAACATCCTAGTCAACAATGCGGGCGCCACTTGGGGAGCAAAGGCCGAGGATCATCCCTTGGAGGCGTGGAACAAGGTCATGACGCTGAATGCGTCCAGTGTATTCGCCTTGAGCCAAGCAGTGGCCAATCGCTGTTTCATTCCTCAGCGCTCGGGCAATATCATCATTATCGCATCGACCGCCGCGCTGCGCGCAGGGATGCAAATGAAAGCGGCCGCTTACTATTCCTCTAAAGCCGCGGCGCTGCACTTGGCGCGAGCGCTCGCCGGAGAATGGGGTCAATACAACATTCGCGTCAACGCCATATGCCCAGGGTTTTTTCCGTCGAAAATGGCCAGCGGCTTATTGGACACCATGATGGCCGATGTCATCTCGAGAACACCGCTAGGCCGTATCGGCGGCGACACGGATCTTCAAGGTGCCGCAGTGTATCTTGCCTCAGATGCCTCGCGGCATGTCACGGGGCAGTACATCGCCGTGGATGGCGGCGCCTCGAGCACGTGAGCTTCAACATTCCATCGGCAGGTTTGCGGCAGACCCCGGCACAGCATACCTTCGATACCGCGCCACTCACCGCATGGATGCAATCGCACATTCAGGGCTTCGCCGGACCTATCGAGGTGCAGCAGTTTGCCGGAGGCCAGTCCAACCCAACCTTCCTCGTTCAATCCCAATCGGGACCGTATGTGTTGAGGCGCAAGCCGCCTGGGAAACTATTGCCGTCCGCACATGCCGTAGAACGCGAATTTCGCGTGCTGGCCGCGCTTGAAAACACCCCCGTGCCGGTCGCGCATGTGCACGCCTTGTGCGAAGACCCGGAAGTTATCGGCAGCGCGTTCTATGTGATGGATTATGTCGAGGGCCGTATCTTCTGGGATGCCTTGCTGCA
>DASWUU010000274.1:0-2290 GCA_036401515.1 Steroidobacteraceae bacterium | reverse complement strand
CCATAGCGGTTTCCTCGCGCATTGATCTGGAAATAGTTGACAAGAGCTTGCGATTCTGCGGACCAACCGAATAGTCGCCATAGGACCCATGTTTTTGTAAGGAACCGGGCACTGTCTTGTCGGCCGCGCCGTCTGACAGTGATATCCGGCACGCGTCGCTTGGCAGGATCCGATGGATGTCCTGAGCCAAAACGCGTCTGCTAGAGTTTTGGGCAGAGTGCGTTTCAAATCTTAGGAGAATCTTATGAATGCGATTCCTCGTAAGCTTGCGGTCGTCACAGGCGCTTCGACAGGCATCGGTCTCGAGCTCGCGCGATTGTGTGCGCAGAATCATTTTGATCTGATTATCGCGGCCGATGAACCGCTGATCGACAATGCCGCGCGGGAGTTACAGCAAAATGGTGTCGAATGCACCCCTGTGCAAACGGACTTGTCCACCATTGAAGGCGTCGATAAGCTTCTCGCCGCGTGTAAATCCGCCGGTCGTGCCGTGGATGTGCTGATGGCGAACGCCGGCATCGGATTAGGCCGCGCCTTTTTGGATCAAGACATCAATCAAGCGTTGAAGGTCGTGCATACCAATATCGACGGCACCATTTATCTCATTCACGAGATTGGCGTTCCCATGCGTGAGCGGGGCGAAGGACGAATCCTGATTACGGGGTCGATTGCGGGTCTTATGCCCGGTACTTTCCAGGCTGTGTACAACGGCACGAAGGCGTTTTTGGACTCCTTCTCCGTCGCCTTGAGTAACGAGCTGAAGGACACCGGCGTCACCGTCACATGTTTGATGCCTGGCGCCACCGAGACGGACTTTTTTGAGCGCGCCGACATGTTGGATACGAAGGTAGGTTCGGATGAGAAAGCCCATGCCGCCGACGTCGCGAAGACTGGGTTCGACGCAATGATGAAAGGCGAGCTCAAGGCTGTGGCGGGCGTGGGCAATAAGCTGCGGGCGGCGATCTCCCATGTGGCTCCCGATGCGGCTCTTGCGCAGATGCATCGGGGAATGGCCGAACCGGGCACGGGCAAAGCGGAAGAATCCAAGTCCAAGCGCGAACGCACTGATCGGCCGCGCGCCTAACCGAAGCGGAGGTTCCATGCTGGAGAAATTACCGGAAGGATTGGGTCATGCGCTCGTCAATCAGCGGGCGGGCATGGAAAAAATCGTCTATAACCAACTTCATGGCAAAAGAGAGACGGCTCGCCTTGATGTCAGCAGCACCGCCTTTGGTTTTAACGGGCGCTTGCCCACGCGCTATACGGCGGACGGTGAAGGGATGTCACCGCCCTTGGCGTGGAATGATTGCCCTGCAGATGCGGCGTCGCTTGCCATCATCGTCGAGGATGCCGACTCCCCCACTCCTCATCCGCTTGTACATGCCATCGTAGTGGATATTCCGATTCAGGATCGGTCGATACCTGAGGGTGCGCTGAACAGCCAGGGGCCCGAAAGCGCTGGATTGGAGGTCGGCAGTAATTCATTTTTTGAGCATGGGTGGTTGCCGCCCGACCCGCCGCCTGGCCACGGGGAGCATCGTTACGTATTCCAAGTGTTTGCGTTACCCGCGGGCGCCTCCTTCTCCAAGGCGGTGGGGCGGCGCGAGTTCATCAATATGGTTCTCGATCGCGCCGTGGCCGCGGGGTGCTTGATCGGCATCTACGAGAGATCTTCACGGCCAGAGACGGTATCGGATGCCGCCTTGGCAGAAAGTCCGAGCATGGCATAACAACATCGCTACGCAGAAAGTCCGTTATCTGCGGGGCGCGAGCCGCATTTTCATGCCATGCCGAGAGCGCAGGGTAATCAAGGCTTGGGGCTCGACAGGATGCCCGGGCACCATCCTTAATTGAAAATGCTGCGCCAGGGTTGCCAGCAAAATCGTCGCCTCCGCCATCGCAAATGCGGCGCCGATGCAGATGCGTCGTCCGCCACCGAATGGAAGGTATGAGAATCGTGGCCGGACGGCGGACTGCTCTGGCGAAAACCGTTCCGGCTCGAAGCGCTCGGGGTTTTTCCACAGCTTCTTGTGACGGTGAAGTACCCACGGAACGATCATGACCGTCGAACCTTTGGGTATGCGCACTCCACTCAACGTATCCTCGGCGAGCGCTTCGCGTTCCATGGCCGGAACGGCGGGGTAGATTCGCAAGGATTCCTCGATCACCATGCGCGAATACGTCAGCTTCGCGAGGTCATCCTGCGTTGGCGCCCGGCCGCCGAGCACTTCATCCAACTCCGCGTGCAACCGCGCCTCCACGGCTGGGTGCTGCGATAACAAAAACCAAG
>DASWUU010000273.1:0-16617 GCA_036401515.1 Steroidobacteraceae bacterium | reverse complement strand
CCCTCAATGCCGGTCAGGCTTTGCCCACTGTGACGCAAGCCTTGATTTTCATCGCCACCGTCAGCGTGGACCTGGCGACGCTGGCCAGCATGATTCTTAGCGCAGTGCTCGGGGCCTGGGTGGGGGTCGGAATCGTGTCGCGGCTGTCGCGCCGTGCCATTCAGCTCGGCATGGGCGGCGCTCTGCTCTGTGCCGCGTTGCTTTACTTGGCCAGCAACCTGCACTGGATGCCCGGCGGCGGGGAGGCCGCGGGACTGCACGGTCTACGGCTCATCGTCGCCATCATCGTAAACTTCGCCCTGGGGGCCTTGATGATGTTGGGCGTCGGGCTGTATGCGCCTTGCCTCATCTTGTTGAGCTTGCTTGGCATGAGCCCGCTCGCCGCCTTTCCCATCATGATGGGTTCGTGCGGCCTGCTCATGCCCATCGGCGGGGCGAGATTCGTGCGCAGCGGGCGCTACAATTTCGGCGCCGCCTTGGGTCTTGCGTTGGGCGGAATTCCCGGCGTGCTGCTGGCCGCCTACATCGTCAAGAGCATGCCGGTCAGTTGGTTGCGCTGGCTGGTGCTCCTGGTGGTGGTCTATGCCGCCTTCCAAATGCTCAACTCAGCACGCGCCGGCCGACGCGCTAGGACTGTTTAGGGCGGTGGCGTTCCGGTTTTAGCTATAAACTGTCATCTTCGTTGATGCGGACTAGGGGTGCATCATGAAAAAGAGCGTGGCGCTATTGCCTGTCTTCTTCAGCGCCTGCAGCGGGGGGGTGCTGGACCCGCACGGGCCGGTTGGCGGGGCGGAACGCACCATCCTTTTCGACGCCACGGTCATCATGCTGTGCGTCGTCGTGCCCGTCATTGTCGGAACCTTGTTGTTCGCGTGGTGGTTTCGAGCTGGAAATAAAAAGGCAAAACGGCGGCCGGATTGGGCGTACGCAGGCCGCATCGAGTTCGTGGTCTGGGCCATTCCTGCGCTGGTCGTGCTGTTCCTCGGCGGCATTGCATGGATTGGCTCCCATGATCTGGATCCTAGAACACCCCTTCATGAATCCTCGCCCCCGGTGGATATCCAAGTCGTCTCGCTCGATTGGAAATGGCTGTTCATCTATCCGGGCTTCGGAGTCGCGAGCGTCAATCACTTGGTCGTTCCGGTCGGTATGCCCCTGCGATTTCATTTGACGTCGGCCGGTGTCATGAACAGCTTTTTTATCCCGCAATTCGGCAGCCAGATTTACACCATGGCCGGCATGGCCACGGAGCTCAACTTGCAGAGCGATGAGCCGGGGACCTACGGCGGCCTCTCGGCGCAATTCAGCGGCGATGGATTTTCCGACATGCGCTTCGATGTGGTCGCGGTACCCACGCAGGAATTTGGAGAATGGATAAGGGCAACCCGCGATCAGGGCGGCTCGCTCGGTGCCAAGGAATATTCTCTGCTCGCCCAGCCCAGCGCCCGTCATCCCCCGATCACTTTCGGCGCCGTAAGCAAGGGGCTGTTCGAGGCGATAGTCGCAAGCCCCGGCACGCCGCCAAAAAGCTTATGAGCGGAGAATCCCCTATGTTCGGCAAACTGAGCTTGGCGGCGATTCCGCTGCACCAGCCCATTCCCCTCATTACCTCTGCGGTTGTCGTCCTGGTGCTGGCCGGCATCCTGGCACTGGTCACGTACAAAGGTTGGTGGCCGTATCTGTGGCGCGAATGGCTGACCAGCACCGATCACAAACGAATCGGCGTCATGTACGTGATATTGGCATTGGTGATGCTCCTCCGCGGATTCTCCGATGCCCTCATGATGCGTTCGCAATTGGCACTGGCAGCCGGCACCGCCTCGGGATACCTCCCGCCGGACCACTACAACCAGATTTTTTCAGCCCACGGCACGATCATGATTTTCTTCGTCGCCATGACCTTCGTGATAGGCCTCATGAACTTCGCCGTGCCGCTGCAGCTCGGCGTGCGCGACGTTGCATTTCCAGTCCTCAACTCCGTGAGCTTCTGGCTGACGGCGGCGGGTGTGCTGCTGGTCAACGTCTCATTGTTTATCGGAGAATTTGCCCGAACCGGCTGGCTTGCCTACCCGCCGCTATCCGAGCTCGCGTACTCGCCGGGCGTCGGCGTTGATTACTATCTCTGGAGTCTGCAGATTTCGGGCCTGGGCACCCTGCTGGCCGGCATTAATTTCACCACGACCATCCTTAAGCTGCGCACACACGGCATGGGTTATAGCCGCATGCCGATTTTCTGCTGGACGGCGCTGGCATCGAATCTGCTTATCGTCGCCGCCTTTCCCATCCTCACGGCAACCTTTGCCATGCTGTTGCTCGATCGCTACCTCGGCTTTCATTTCTTTACGAACGATGCCGGCGGCAATCCGATGATGTACATCAACCTCATTTGGGCATGGGGCCACCCTGAGGTTTATATTTTGGTTCTCCCCGCCTTCGGTGTTTTTTCCGAAGTGATCGCGACGTTTTCCGGCAAGCCATTGTTCGGCTATCGCTCCATGGTGATCGCGACCATGGCCATCTGCATGCTGTCTTTCATGGTATGGCTGCATCATTTCTTCACCATGGGCGCAGGCGCCAACGTCAATGCCTTTTTTGGCATCATGACCATGATTATCGCGGTGCCCACCGGAGTGAAGGTTTTCAATTGGCTGTTTACCATGTATGGCGGAACAGTCCGATTCACCTCGCCGATTTACTGGTCCATCGGATTCATTGTGACGTTCGTCATCGGCGGCATGACCGGCGTGCTGCTCGCCATTCCGCCGGCGGATTTCGTGCTCCACAACAGCCTGTTTTTGGTAGCCCACTTTCACAATGTGATTATCGGCGGCGTTTTGTTCGGCGCGATGGCCGGTTACACCTACTGGTTCCCGAAGGCTTTCGGTTTCACGCTCGATGAACGCCTCGGCAAAGCCTCCTTCTGGTGCTGGTTCATCGGATTCTATCTCGCCTTCATGCCGCTCTACGCCTTAGGGCTCATGGGCGCGACGCGGCGCATGCAACACTACGCCGACACCTCCTGGCAGCCTCTCATGCTGGTCGCGTTCTTGGGTGCGCTGGTCATACTCACCGGCGTGATTCTGACCATTGTGCAGCTGGTCTATAGCATCAAGACCCGGGACCGGCGGCGCGATGTCAGCGGCGATCCGTGGAACGGCCGCACGCTCGAGTGGTCCACCCCTTCGCCGCCGCCGCCCTGGAACTTCGCCAAGCTGCTCAAGGTGCGTGATATCGATGCGTTCTGGAGCATGAAAAACGGCCCGGATGAATTACGCCCCGTCGAGGTCGTAGAGCACGAACCCATCCACATGCCCCTACCCAGTCCGCTCGGATTTGCAACCGCTTTCTTCGCCGTGATCTTAGGCTTCGCGCTGATCTGGCACATCTGGTGGATGGCGATCCTGGGTTTGATGGGCGCAATAGCGCTGCTATTGAAGCATTCATGGCGTATGGATACCGAAACAGAGGTAACCCCGTGAGCGGCGCTGCTGTGCAGGGCGTCCCGCTCTCAGAGCGCGGCCCTGCTTCGACCCGCGTTGTCGTGAGCTACGGATTTTGGCTGTTCTTGCTAAGCGATATCGTCATCTTTTCCGGGCTGTTTGCCGCCTACGCCGTCCTCGCGCAGCGCACTGCCGGCGGACCCACCGGCGCACAGCTGTTCGACCTGCGCCATGTGTTCATCGAGACAGCATGCCTGCTTTTTTCCAGTTTCACGTGCGGTCTTTGCATGATCGCGCTGGAACGACGCTCGCAGCAAATGCTTTACCTGTGGGGCGCGGTGACCTTTGTCCTCGGGGCATCGTTCATCGGACTGGAGTTATCCGAGTTCCTGTCCATGTTTTCGCACGGCGTCAATCCGGCCCGCAGCGCCTTTCTGTCGGGCTTCTTTGCACTGGTGGGCACTCACGGGCTCCACGTCACAGTGGGACTGTGCTGGCTCGCGATCATGATGGCCCAAGTGGCCACTTTAGGACTGCGGCCCAAAATCCAACGCAGGCTGGTGTGCTTCAGCCTATTCTGGCATGCGCTCGATCTGGTATGGATCGGAGTGTTTACGATTGTCTATCTCGGAGTGCGAACATGAGTCAAAGCGAAGCGACTGCGTCGCTGAAAGATGCTCCCCCGGGCGAGGACGAGGAGGGCCAAACCAGCTTGCAAAGCTACTTGCTGGGACTTGGGTTGGCCATCCTGCTGACCCTGGCTTCTTTTGGCGCAGCGCTCACCCATTTTGTATGGGCGCCCGGCTTGTCCGTCCTGCTGGCGGTGCTGGCGATTGCACAGATGGGCGTGCACCTGGTTTTCTTCCTCCATGTCAGCAGCTCACCTGACTCCACCAACACGATTCTGGCTCTGGCCTTCGGTATTTTCGTGGTGGGCCTCGTTGTCTTCGGCTCCCTGATCATCATGGCCAATCTCAACACCAACATGATGCCCATGGAACAGTTGCTGCAGATGCAACGCTAGAAAGCGACCCCGACCTAGTATGATTTCAGCGCCACACCCAGCAAGGATCCGGAACCGTAGGTCACAGCCGCCGCCGCGCACCCAAAAATGACCTGACGGGCGCCGGACAACAACGGCGACCGGCCGTTGAACAGCGAGGTCAGCACACCGATCGCGCCGAGCGATCGCGCTGGCGACGACGCAGCCGACGACGGCCAATGGTCCTGAAAAAATGCCAACGGTATGACCGGGACCATCGCGCCCAAGGAAAACAATGCGAACGACACGCCGGCGGCGGTCCAAGGATTACCGCCGAGCTCTTCCGGGTCTATGCCGAGTTCCTCCCGCGCCAGCATATCGAGCGCCGCTGATTTGTTTCCCATGATCCGCATCGCGGCGAGCTGCGCCTCTTCCTTGGGCAAGCCCTTGGCTTGCAGAATCAAGGCGAGCTCGTGTTGTTCCGCCTCCGGTGTTTGCTCGATTTCCTCGCGCTCCCGCTCGATCTGCGTTGCCGCGAGTTCACGGGCGTTGCTCACGGATAACCACTCGCCGAGCGCCATCGAGCAGGCGCCGCCGATCAGGCCCGCCATACCAGTCATGATGATCGCACGCTCGCCGGTGCCCGCGCCGGCCACCCCCATTAGAAGGCAAAAGTTTGAAACCAGTCCATCATTCGCTCCCAATACGGCGGCGCGCAGACTATTGCCGGATGCGCCGCGATGCCAGGGCTCGGAGCGGCCAATCTCTGCGCCGATATTCGTGCCGCTGCCTGAAGCTGCGGCGATGACGGCTGCGTGCCCGCGCTCATCAGCCACCAAGGCACGCGCATCGGCCTGGCCGGCGTACTTGTTTTGATCGGCCGCCTCGGTTGCCGCCACGGACGACATAACGAAGCGCGGCCCAAAGCGTCGGGCCATCCGAGCAAGCAGGCGGGTACGGAAACTCGGCGCATACTTTTTATCCTCGACGCCGGCGCGCCTTAATTTCTCGCGCCAGAGCTCCGCGTGCTGCGACTCTGATTGCGAGAGCTGCAAAAACAGGTCTTTGCGCACCGGATCGCTCTCCGCCGCCGCAAGCGCGGCATAGAGCGCCGCGCCATCCACCTCATCTCGTAAATTCTTGGTAAACCGCCGTATCTCTTCGTTGCTCATGGGCGAGCACCGCGAGACTGCGCCGGCGGCGCAGGTGCGTACGTCTGATGCAAGAACTCTTGCAGGGCGCCCCGGCCGTCCTCCCAAATTTGGAACGGCGTGTCGAGCGCTTCGTGCGGCATCTGCAGTATCAGCATCCCGCTCGCCGCGATGAATCGCAATGTGTCGGGGTCTACGGCGAATGCGCGCGTCACCGCGGCTCCATGACGCGGCACATGAAGGTCGCGGCCGGAACCCACGCCGATCGGCAAGGAGTCGAGCGGCTGTAATTTAAGCTCTCGTCCTTCGCTCAAAAGGCGCATCTCGCCGGCCTCGGGTCCTGGCGGAGGCGACATCCGTGTATCGACAGTGGACCAGCGATGCAGAAACAAATAGTCCTTGAAGGTGCCCGAATGGTCGACTTCGACGGCCACCAATGTCGCATAGTCGCGCGCATGTGCGGCGACATCGGTGCGCTCGCGCGCAAAAACGATTGGCCTCGACACTACCGTTAACGTATTGCCGGTCTGTTCGTCGAAGATCTCATGCCCCGGCGCAGGCGGAGTGGCGCTGCAAGCGCCAAGCGAAAGCACCAGCGGTATGAACGCGAAAAACCAAAGACGATTCATGGAGATTAGAAGCGCAACCGGTAAGTAGCGGAGACATATAGATTACGCTGTTCCAATGACGTGGTTTGCGGAGCGCCGGTAAGATTTTGCAGCTGCTGCTGCACCAGCTGCTGCTGCAACTGGTACCCGGCGATCATTTCCAGAATCTGCCGGCGGCTGGTCCAGTCGGCGCGCACTTCCGGCAAATACAAGGTCTGTTTCCCGCCCAATTCCGGATCATCCACCTGCGCCACGCTGAAGCGCGGTCCGAAGCGCCAGGCGCCGCCGATGGGAAAGCGCGCATCCCAGCTGAGCGTGGTGCTGCGCGAGGTGGGCGAGTTGTCGTAGCGCACCCCGAAAATATGCAAGTCGCTGGCACGCAGGAGGCTCGATCCGGCCAACTGCACACTGGCGTTCTTGTCGAGGCCGGTGGACGGAGTTCCGGGCACGCCGCCGGAGGCCGGCGTCGACCCTAAGCGCAAGGCCGCGATATCCCCCATGACCTGCCATCGCTCGCCAAGCGAGCGGCTCACCGACAATACAACCGTGTCGCTGAGCGCGCCCCGGTCAATGGCCAACTGCTTGATTTGCGCCTGGCTGAAGGAGCCTTGCAGCGAGCGCAAGTCCAAAGCCGCCTGCCCAATCAAGGCATTGTTCAGTTCCAGCAAGGGACTGTGCCTATGATCCAAATTGACGCCGAATATCCAATGCTCGCCGATTCTGAAGTTGCCGATGATCGTGGCCGAGTTCAGCTGCTGGAAGTAGACGTCGTAGTCAACGAGTGCAATCGCGGTATAGCCCGGCCTCGAGAAGCGGGTTTGAATACCCAGCGAGCGCCGGTCGGTGGCGCCTTCTTCGCTCTCGTTGAACACGTAAGCGTCCACCACCAGGGACAAGAACGGCGTGTACTCGACGCCGAGGGTTTCAAATTGCTGGTGCAGGGAGAATCCCGAATAGCTCGTGTAGGCGGGATACCCGCCGGCCGCACTGATGGCGAAATGCGGATTGAGTTGATAGCCCAGCGCCAATCCGTCGAATAACCCGACGATGCCCTGACTCGCGAGTGTCTGCCGGCCGATGCGCCCGGACAGGCCCCACGATCGGTCGGTCAGTTCGGCATAGGCTGCCGTGGTACGGTCCTGGCTTCCGCCGACGGTGCTTGCCGAGTTGTGCGTATAACCCGCATCCACCCGGCCGGTGAAATCGTAGCGCGAGCCGCGATCACGCACCAACAGATCGCCATACACCAGGGCCGCGTTGATGGCGCTGCTGCTGGTGGTGGTGCCGGCACTGACCGTTTGACCCTTGTCGTATTGATAGCCGAGCGCGGTGCTCCCCACCATGCTCCAGCCTCCCGCCCGCGCCGCACCGCTTTCGAATGTGCGGGGCGCAATCGAGGCCGCGGCCAGGGCTTGCAGCCGCCGGCGAACACGATCGGCGCCCGCACCTTGGGGATATCGCTGCAGATAGGCCTGGTATTCAGCCTTTGCCTGGGCCAGCTGTCCCGCACGCTCGCGCACCAGGCCGAGCAGCTCTTGAGCCTCTGCCCTGGCAGGATATTCGGGTTGCCGCACCAAGCGGCTCAAGCCGTCAATGGCCTCGGGAAATTGATGCTTATCGAGGGCGGCGCGGGCGTCGCTCAGGATCTTGCTGCGCTCCACATCCGGCAGCGGCGCATCGGTGGGCGTCGCGGGCGCGGCCGCCACGCCGGCCCGCTCGGTGGCCGACAGATCGCCTTGCTCGTCGTTGACTGCAATCCAGGCACGCGGAAATTGGTTGAGTGCGACGATGAGTACCCGCTCGGCCTCGGCGCGCGTCGCATAGGGCCCGAGACGGAGCCGATACCAGTGTTCGCTGTCGATGTCGATTTCAGATTCAAACGCTTGGGTCTTGTACGACGCTGCAGCGGTCTCGATGATTCCACGTTCGAACTTCTGCTGCGATGAATCCAGGTTGACCGAGTACACTTCGTTGCGCGAAGTTTCCAGTACCAGACCTGAGCCTCTGCGCGGCTCGATATTGAACAATCGAAGCCGCAATCCAGCCGCGTCGCTGGTGGGTGCCATCACGAAATCCATTTCTCGCGACCAGGTCAGTTCCAGCAGCACTTCGCCGGGCGCAACGGACTCGAGTCGCGCGTTGGTCACGAGTTCCCCGCCGCCGCCGATCTGCGGAAACTCCGCCGGCACGGTGCTCAAGGGTGATCCGCAGTCCGGACCCAAGCGCAGCGTGATGCGCGTGCTCTTGCCGTGGCTGACCGGGGTATTGCTCAAAAAACGCACCGTGCACGAGAACTGCACCAGGATATTGGTATGGTCATCGCGCGTGTCGGCGTCGATGAGCTGCACGAGCGGACCGCCCGGCATCAACAGGCCTCGCGCCGCTGCGGGCGCCGCCGGTGCTGCCGCCGCGGGCGCCAAGATGCAGGCTAGCGCCAGCAGGCCAGTGGCCACGATGCAGCATCGCGCGTGCGCCGACGCGGTCGGGAGATCTCGACTAATCACTTGACTCGTGGTTTCAATAAAGGCGTTAAGGGCGCCTTGGGCACGACAACGGTCCAGCTCTGCGTGTTGTGGCAGCTTGCGCAGTCCTGCGTGGTCAGCGGGTGATTCGGCTGCTTGCCGATGGCAGTGGCGCCGTTGTGGCAGCTTGCGCAACTTGCCGCGAGGCTCAAGTGGCTGAAGGTCAACGCACTCCAAGCAATGGTTCCGTGGCACACGCCGCAGTCCTGCGAAGTGGCAATATGCTTGAGGGATTTGCCGGTTGCGATAACGCCGTTGTGGCAGGTCGAGCACGCGGCTGAAACGCCCTGGTGGTCAAAGCGCGCCGGCACCCATGCAGTGGTGATATGGCAATTCTGGCAAACGTTATTGCTGGCGATGTGCGCGGCGCTCTTGCCGCTCGCCAGCACGCCGTTGTGGCAGCTGTAGCAACTGGCGGTGACGCCCACGTGCGAAGTCGATGCCAGTCTTGCAGCGGGTGCACCCAGTCGCACTGCAGGACCGATGCCCGTGGCCGCAGGGCTGATGCCCGTGGCGGCGGGTGCGGCTGCCACCCGGGCCGTCACAACGCCGGCTGAAACCTTGGCGGTCACGGTTCGCGCCGTTGCCGCCGCGCCGCCGCTCCAGTTATTGGTGTTGTGGCAGCCGCTGCAGTCTTGACCCGTGTGATGACCGTTGGGCCGAGTGGTCAAATTACTCACGCCGTAGAACGACAAGGTCTTTGCATCGTGGCACTGATCGCAGGTCTTGCCGATGACGGCGAACATCAGCGTGTGCTTGGCGGAGCTCATGCTGGTGCCGCTGAAGGAGGTGAAGCTCACCGCATGGCAAGACTCGCAAGCCGTCGTGCCGCTGGGAATGTGCACCGGTGAGAGCACGGCATCCTTCGGCGTAAAGTTTAAATAAAACACGGGCGGCGTGGCCGAGGGTGCCCCGTGGCAGGCAATGCAGCCATTTGAAATGCCTGTGTGCAGAACCGCATTGCTGGCGAGCGTCGTGTAGTTGGCCGGCGCAGCCGTATGGCAAGTCGCGCAGCCTTGGTTGCCCGGATTCGGCATGTGCCCGGCGGGCAGCGCGGTGCTGTTCCAGTTGGCCGTGGTATGGCAGCCGCTGCAATCGCCTGTCGCCATGGT
Organism: Steroidobacteraceae bacterium; assembly: GCA_036401515.1. GTDB lineage: Bacteria > Pseudomonadota > Gammaproteobacteria > Steroidobacterales > Steroidobacteraceae > Bog-1198. The sequence continues at coordinate 6,802 of DASWUU010000273.1, read as the reverse complement.
GCCTGAGGTGTGATCGGCCGGTCGGCCTTGCAGCGCAGGATTTGCCGCGCCCATGTAGAACGACAGTCCCTTCTCGTGACAGGTATTGCAAGTGGTCGACACGAACGAGTGCTTGGCCTGAGTCATGTTCATCGGGCCGAAGGTGCCGGCCGCATAGGTGCTCGAAGCGTGGCATGAGCCGCAGTCGGTGCCCGAGTTATAGGGAATATGCACCGGCGCCAGCACCCCGTCCTTTGGGGTGAAATTGTTGTACCACGTCAAGGCCGTGGTACCGCCGTGGCATTGCGCGCACCCCGTGGTGATGCCGGTGTGCAAAACGGCGTTACCCGCCAGCGTGGTGTAATTCGCGGGCGCTGCCGTATGGCACGTGTTGCAGGCCGTATTCGCCGGATTCGGCATATGGCCATTGGGCATGGCGTTGCTGTTCCAATCGGCCGTGGTATGGCAGCCGCTGCAATCGCCCGTCAGCATCGTGCCGGAGGTGTGATCAGCCGGCCGTCCTTGCAGCGGCGGACTCGCCGCGCCCATGTAGAAGGACAGGCCCTTCTCATGGCAGGTAGCGCAGGTGGTCGAGACGAAGGAGTGCTTCGCCTGCGTCATGTTCATGGGACCGAAGCTGCCCGCGGCGTACGTGCTCGGCGCATGGCAGGAGGCGCAATCAGCGCCCGATAAATACGGGATATGCTTGGGCGCCAGCACCGCGTCCTTCGGCGTGAAATTGTTGTACCACGTAAGCGCCGAGGTGCCTCCGTGGCACAGCCCGCAATTGCCGCTGATCCCGGTATGCAGGACCGCGTTGGCGGCGAGCGTAGTGTAGTTGGCCGGCGCCGCCGTATGGCAGGTTGCGCAAGCGTTGTTCGCCGGATTCGGCATGTGGCCTGGGGGAATCGTTCCGCTGTTCCAATTGGCCGTGGTGTGGCACCCGCTGCAATCGGCCGGCGCGGCGCGGGTGCCGGTGTGATCCGTCGGGCGCCCCTGCAGTGCCGGGCTCGCGGCACCCATATAGAACGACAGGCCGGCTTCGTGGCAGCTGTTGCAGGTGCTGCCGACACCGGCGTGCGTCGCCTGCGTCATATTCATCGGGCCGAAGCCGCCGGCAACGTAATTGGCCGTATGACAAGCGCTGCAGTCCTCGCCCGTGAAGGCAGGGATGTGCGGGGGCGACAGCGAGGCCGCGGCTTTCGGGTTGTCGTTGTTGTTATAGAAGGTGAGCGCAGTGCTGCCGCCGTGGCACTGGGCGCACCCGTTCGTGACGCCCGTATGCAGCACCGGAATACTCGCGAGCTGCGCGTAGCTGTTGGGATCGGCCGTGAGCGTGCCGATGTGGCACACCGAACAAGTCTGCGTGCCGGGGATGGGCATATGGCCATTGGGCAACGTGGTCGGCGTGGTCCACGTGGTCGTGTTGTGACACAGCGAACAATCTCCCGTCGCTTGGCTGGCGGGATTGGGGCTCGACACGTGGGTCGGGGGACGTCCTTGTAGGTTCAGGCCCGCGCCCGGGTAGAAGTTCAAGCCCGCTTCGTGGCAGGTGTCACACGTCGTGGGCACGAAAGCATGCTTGCCGGCGCTCATGGTCGTGCCGCCGAATCCGCCGGCTGCATAATTGCTCGTATGGCAGTTGCTGCAATCCACCCCGTTGGAATACGGGATGTGCGCCGGCGTAAGCACAGCCGCCTTGGGATTGTCGTTGTTGTTGTAAAAGGTGAGCTGTCCTGCCGGGCTTCCGTGACACTGGGCGCAGCCGGTGCTGATGCCGGTGTGCAAAACCGAGATGCTCGCGAGAGTCGCATAGCTTGCGAGCGTCGACCCGATGGCGGTGTGGCATACCGAGCAGGTTTGATTGCCGGGATTCGGCATGTGTCCTGCCGGGAGGGAGTTGCTGCTGCTCCAATCGGTGGTGTTGTGACAGCCCGAGCAATCGCCCGTCGCCTGCTGTCCGCCGTTGGATACGTGATCCGCCGGACGGCCCTGCAGATTCAATGCCGCACCCGGATAGAAATTCAAACCGGCCTCGTGGCAGGTGTCGCAAGACGTCGGCACGAAGGCGTGCTTGGCCGCACTCATGGCGGTGCTGCCAAAACCGCCCGTCGCGAAGTTACTGGCATGGCAGGAACTGCAATCCGACCCCGATAGGTAGGGAATGTGCGAGGGCGCCAATACCGCCGCCTTCGGATTGTCGTTGTTGTTATAGAAGGTCAATTGGCCGGCGGGGCTGCCGTGGCACTGAGCGCAATTGCTGGTAATACCGGTATGCAGGACCGCAATGCTGGCGAGCGTCGCGTAGCTCGACAGTGTCGAGGTAATAGCGATGTGACACACCGCGCAGGCTTGGTTGCCCGGATTCGGCATGTGCCCTGCGGGCAGTGAGGTGCTACCCCAGTCGGTGGTGTTGTGGCAGCCGGAGCAGTCCCCCGTTGCCTGTTGTCCACCCGCTGACACGTGATCCGCCGGACGGCCCTGCAGATTCAATGCGGCACCCGGATAGAAATTAAGACCCGCCTCATGACACGTGTCGCACGTGCCCGGCACGAACGCATGTTTGGCCGCAGTCATAGCCGTGCTGCCGAAGCCGCCGGTCGCGAAGTTGGTCGTCGAATGACAGGAACTGCAGTCGGTGCCCGAGGTATACGGAATATGCGCAGGGGCGAGGATGGCGTCCTTGGGCGTGAAATTGTTCGGCCAAGTCAGCGCCGTGGCTGTATTGCCGTGACACAGACCGCAGTTACCCGTGATACCGGTATGCAATATCGGGTTGGCAGCCAGCGTCGCCGCCGTGTAATCGGTGGGCGCGGTGGTGTGACACAGCGTGCACTTGGAGTTGGCCGGATTCGGCATGTGCCCCGCGGGCATGGCCGTGCTGGTCCAGTCGGTGGTTGTGTGGCAGCCCGAGCAATCGCCCGTCGCCATGGCGGGATCGCCGCTGGAGGCATGATCCGCCGGCCTCAATTGCAATGCCGTGCCGCTGCCGACGTAAAAGCTCTTGCCCGTGTCGTGACACGCATTACAGGTCGTAGAAACGAAGGCGTGCTTCGCGGCGCTCATTGCGGTTGCGGGACCGAAGCCGCCGGTTTGATAGGCCGCGCCATGACAGGCGCTGCAGTCCGTGCCGACCAGAATGGGAATGTGCGGCGGCGACAGGGGCGCCGCGTGGTACGGCGACACGCCCGAGGTGGACATGGGAATGTAAGGCGCCGGCACTCCCGCAAAGCTTTGCCCGGCGTGGCACATGAGGCAGTTGGTGACGGACAAGCCCGAATGCAACGTGGCAATGCTGGCGGCGAGCACGGTCCAGGTTTCGGCGCTGGGCGTGTTGCCGTGGCACACGCCGCAATCGATCGTCGAGGGAATCGGCGGTACATGCGTGGTCGGCTGCCCGGAGACGAACCCGGTGGAGATCTTTACTGCACCGTTGTGGCACGTGGCGCACGTCGTTACCGTCATCTGCGTGTGATCGAAAATCGACGGCGTCCAATTGGGTGCTTTCGTGCCGATGCCGGTGGTGTGGCAGTTCTCGCAAGTGTTGGTGGTGGGCATGTGATTGCCCTGCTTGCCCACGGCCTTGGTGCCGTTGTGGCAACTCACGCAACCCGTGGTAATGCCGCTATGGTCGAAGTCGGCGCCCAACCAGGTGGTCGTCAGATGGCAATCGCCGCATTCGAGGCTGGTGACCAAATGATTCGCCGGCTTGCCGGTGGCTTGGGTGCCGTTGTGGCAAATAATGCAGAAGCCCGCGACCGCCAACGGAATTTGCGTGTGATCCACGGTGGTGGTGGGATTCCAAGTGAGCACCGAGTGGCACGCCGCGCAGTTCTGGCTGGTGGCCGGGTGCGTCGGACCTTTTCCTTCCGCCAGCACGCCGTTATGGCAACTGACGCAGCTGCCCATCACCTCGCGATGATCGAAGTGCACGTCGGGGCGAAATGCGATGGTGTTGTGGCAGGCAATGCAGTTGTTGCTGCTCGGAATGTGCGTCGTGGTCTTCGGCGTCGCGTTGTAGGGTGAGCCCTGGATGTGGCACGTGCCGCAGTTGCGCGGCGTGCCCTTGAACACCGCATTGATGTGGCAGGACTCGCACGACAGGTCGCGGTGAACGCCATCGAGTTCGAAGCCAGTCGACAAGTGATCGAATGGAATCGTGACCGGCGGCGCTTTTTCGGCGCCGAAGGCCTGCAGCATGAACAACAGCGGGAGCCAAGCCAACAAACCTGCCATGCGAGGGTGTCGAGTCATGGGTGCTACTGAGTCCGTGCGCCTTTCCAGGAGTACGTGGAATGGCAGCGCCCGCATTGCGCGCCATACTGGCCCAGGTGCCGATCGTCTTGATGGTGGCAGGAATCGCATTCCTGCGACATCTTCTGCGTACCCGGCGGCTGGCGATGGCAGTCGGCGCAGACCAGTTTACTGTGCGCGCCGAGCAGCGGGAAATGCGCATCGCGCGCATGATCGAACACCCATAATTTCCAGCCATTCGACGAGTGGCAGGTCTCGCATTTCTCGCCCAAGCCGCCTTTGTGGACATCGTCGTGCGCGTGACAGCCGTTGCAAGTGGAGGGCGCACTGCCGAAGGCTTGCGTCGTATGGCATTGCACGCAGCTGACTACGCGGTGCAGTCCAAGCAATGGGAACTGCGACAGGTCGTGATCGAATTTCATGCCGGTACGCCACGATTCTTGGCCGTGGCAATCGGCGCATTTGCCGGTCACTTTTCCGGCATGCGGATTCTCGCTGCGGTGGCAGCCTTCGCAGTCTTCCGGCAGCTTTGCCGACGCATTGGTCGTGTGACAAGTGTGGCAGTCAAGCTTGGCATGCGCGCCGACCAGGGCGAATTTATGCCGTCCTAAATGATCGTAGACAACCGGATGCCATTTGTCGTTATCGTGGCAATCCTCGCACTTTGCTCCAAAGCGCCGCGCGTGGGAGTCGTCGGCGCGGTGGCAGCCGTCGCAATCTTTCGGAATTTTATCCTTGTAGTTGCCGCTGCGATGGCAGGCGAGGCAGTCGATGTCGGCGTGCACGCCGAGCAATGCGAAGCCCGTCTCCTTCAAGTGATCGTACTTGGCAGTCTTCCATTCCTTGGTGGTGTGGCATTTGGCGCAGTCAGGACCGCGGGAACCGCGGTGTTCATCGTCGGTGGCATGGCAGCCGATGCACGTTTTCGGCGTCGTCTTGTAGCGCCCGCCGACGTGGCAGGCATCGCAAGTGAGAGGCAGGTGCGCGCCGTTCAAACGGAATTCAGTTTTGTCGTGATCGAATTTGCCGCCCGTCCAGCTCAAGGAGCTGTGACACTCGCCGCAGGACTGGGTGAATTGGCCGCGGTGCACATCGTCGGGCTTGTGGCAACTGAGGCAACCCGGAGTTGCCTTGCGCCACGGCTCGCCGCGCTTATGGCAGGCGGCGCAGTCCAGCGATGCATGCGCGCCTTCGAGCGGCAACTTTGTCAGCGAGTGATCAAATTGTGCCTGATCGAGCTGCGTGATGTCCGCGTCCCGCCCTTTGTGCTCGGTGTGACAGGCCTTGCATTCGCCGGTGCCGGCGTTCGGCATGCGCCCATGAAAATTGCTGTGCAGGCGCACGTCCTCGGCAACATCCTTATGGCAATCGAGACACAGCGAAGTTTGCGTCACCTTGTTGGTGCGATCGTGGCAATTACCGCACGTCTCTTCTTGCTTTATGTGAGCCTTGCTCACCTTTCCCGGCATCAACAACGTCTCGACCGACACCGCGCGGGCGTTGGTCGCGGTCAGCGAGATGAGCACAGTCATGCAGAAAGTCCCCAAGGCGCCCAGACGTACACGCTGTCCTCCCACGTATGTTCAATACACGTTGATGGCGACCACATGCACGATCCCAGCGATCAACAGCATGAAGAACAGCGGAATGTGCAGCACGTGCCAGAGCGAAAAGAGCTTTGAATAAAGTTTGTACTCGGTGATACGGCGCCCAGCCTCGAGGCGCCTTCCTGCGTAGGTGGCCGCAACCTCGGCAAGCCGGCGCGAGTGCGCAGCAATCAGCGCCGTGCCGGTGTGCTGCGCCCGCTCAACCGCATGCTGAATTTCGACGCGCACGCGCCAGCGCGCAATCACCACACGCAAAGCGCCGCTCAGCAAATGCGGCGCCCGTAAGATCGGATTGCGCGGCGGCTCGATCCAGCGCTTTTCGATCCTGTCCAGCGCCGCCAGCAGATCGGGCATAAACGAGATCGTGGTCGATTGCGATGCCATGCGTGTGCCGGCGGCTTTCAGCTGCTCCAGCGTGCCTTGATGGCCTTCCAGGTCGGCATGCAAGCGAGTGTAAATGTAACGCCCGACCACGCCGCTGCCGGCCACCGCCAGCATGCAGAACAGCGCCACATTGCTATTGGTGGCGCCTAAGCTGAAATTCGAATGGAACAGCACCAGAATGGGCCCGATGACGCCCAGGGCCATGTGAAAATCGAACCACGCGGAAATGCTGCCCATCCAGTGCAGCCAGCGGACGCGTTTGCGTGCCGAATACAGCAACAGCAGCAGCATCATCGAGCCTCCGGTGATGCCGAGCGCATAGCCGAACCCGCGTTGCGGCGTAATGTAGCGCTCCAAATGCGCATGAAAGCCCCACAACAACACCATGAACGTCACGACGGTCCACACCCAAGGCCAGTGGATGCGCGGCCGCGGCTTCTCAGTTGCCAGGTGGGCGGCCGTTACATTCATGAGACCACTTCGTTGATCACAATCTTTAAAGGCTGACGGCTCGAGGGGTCAATCACCCCGGTCGTGCCGCGCAAATCGCCCGCAGCCGGTTGTGCTTGTCCGCTTCG
>DASWUU010000272.1:0-7633 GCA_036401515.1 Steroidobacteraceae bacterium | reverse complement strand
TGCATCGGGTTAAGCTGAATGAACTGGTGCATCGTGTGGTGCACGCCCTCATCAATTTCAGCTTTCGAGGCGGCAAAGGACACAGTACTCAAGAGCATACCGACAGCCGCGAGGCTCGCTGCCGCAAACAAATTACGAGATTTCATACATCTTCCCTATGTTATTGGGTAATTAACCTGAGTTAGTCTACGGAAAAGTGCTCGCATGCCTAGGCTGACCGTCCGCAAGTTGGAGTAGGTATTCGCTTACGGCGCAGTGGCAGTAATGAACCGAGCGGATGGTTTGTTATACTATCGCGATACGCCGAATAGGCTTATAGACGATGCATCCGCACGAGGCGGTTGCGAATGAAGCCCGAGGCGATTGATGTTTGGTTTTTTTGAAAAGCTCGTTTCTCCCTACCCCGAAGGCGCGGTCGCGCCGTTACCTCAAGGGTTCTTTGCATTTCTATGGGCCTGCGCTCGGGGTGCGCGCCGCTACATCGCTTCGATGACCCTACTGACGGCTGCGATCGGCGTTTTCGAGGCGCTGCTATTTGGCATGCTGGGTAAAGTGGTCGACTGGCTTGCTAAGGTGCAGCCGGCGCGCTTGTGGAGCGACGAACGGGGGCATCTTCTGCTATTGACCGCCGTGCTGTTCGCCAGCGTTTTCATGGTCGCGCTGCAAAGCCTGCTCAAACAACAAGCGCTGGCCGGTAATTTCGCGATGCGTTTGCGCTGGAACTTCCATCGCAACATGCTCGCGCAGAGCTTGAGTTTCTATCAGGACGAGTTTGCAGGCCGCGTCGCCACCAAGGTGATGCAAACCGCGCTTGCGGTTCGCGACACCTGGATGATCCTGGCGGACATTCTGGTGTTCGCGGTGATTTACTTCGTCACGATCGCCTTGGTGGTGGGCAATTTTGATCTGTGGCTGCTGGCTCCTTTTTCAGGCTGGCTGGTCGCTTACTTGGTCGCGATCCGCTACTTCGTGCCGCGCCTCGGCGCCGTCGCGAAAGCACAGGCGGACGCGCGATCTTTGATGACCGGCCGCATCACCGATGCGTACACGAACATCACTACCGTCAAATTGTTCTCGCATACGCAGCGTGAGGCGGGCTATGTGCAAGGAGCCATGGCGGAATTCCTTCAGACTGTATATCGCCAAATGCGCTTGGTAACCCGCTTCGAAATCGTCAATCATCTTTTAACGATGGGCTTGATTGCGAGTACGGCGGGAGTGTCATTGTGGCTTTGGACTCGGGGCCAGGTGGGGGTTGGCGCGGTGGCGGCGGCCTCGGCCATGGCACTGCGGCTCAATGGCATCTCGCATTGGATCATGTGGGAAATGGCCTCGCTCTTCGAGCAGATCGGTACGGTACAAGACGGTATCAACACGCTGGCCCGCAGGCCGACCGTACTCGATCGCCCCGACGCGGTTCCTCTGCAGGTCAGCCGCGGCGACATCCGTTTCGAGCACGTCAGTTTTAACTACGGCGCGGCCCATCACGTCGACAACCGGGTAATTGAAGGTTTCAATGTTCACATCCACGCCGGCGAAAAGATCGGCTTGGTCGGGCGCTCCGGCGCGGGCAAGAGCACGATCGTGAATTTGTTGCTGCGCTTTTACGGCATCCCTCAAGGCAGGGTGCTTATCGACGGCCAAGACATTGCATTGACCACTCAGGACAGTCTGCGCGCGCAGATCGGCATGGTGACCCAGGACACGTCTTTGTTGCATCGTTCGGTGCGCGATAACATTCTCTATGGGCGTCCGGATGCCAGCGATGCGGAGATGATTGCGGCCGCAAAGCGCGCCGAGGCGCACGATTTCATCGTGAAATTGGCCGATCCTAAACTGCGAGCGGGTTATCTTGCGCACGTGGGTGAACGGGGCATCAAGCTCAGCGGCGGGCAGCGTCAAAGAATCGCGATTGCTCGAGTCATGCTCAAGGACGCGCCCATTCTGTTGCTGGACGAAGCGACCAGTGCGCTGGATAGCGAGGTTGAAGCAGCCATCCAGCAAAGTCTTTACCGGCTGATGGAAGGAAAGACCGTGATCGCAATCGCGCACCGCTTATCGACCATCGCCGCGATGGATCGACTGATTGTGCTCGACAGGGGCCGAATCGTAGAGGAGGGCAACCACTACTCTCTATTGGCGCAGAAAGGTCTTTACGCGCGCCTATGGGCCCATCAGAGCGGCGGATTCCTAGGCGAGACTGAAGAGCCCGAGACATTAAGCGCAGTGGCGATGTCGTAATCAGCGCGCGGGGCAAGCGCATCCAAGTGAACAGAGGTACCCTTCTCGCGTTGCTACCAGCCGGCTGGCTGAGTCGATTTTCGCTTTCGCCGACGGATCTACTTCGCGATCGAACGTATCGGCGGCTTTGGACATCGATTTTAATCTCCTCCTTTGGTGGCCAGGTCACTTTGCTCGCCGTGCCTTTGACCGCAGCCGTGCTCATGCATGCCGCCCCAACTCAAATGGGTTTGCTGACCGCAATGGAAGTCATTCCGTTTGCTTTGTTTTCACTACCCACGGGCGTCGTGCTCGATCGGGTTAGGAAACTGCCGGTTTACGTGGTGGGGGAGCTGTCGATCGCATTTGCAGTGGCCACTGTGCCGGTTGCGTGGTGGCTCGGTTGGCTCTCCATGCCCTGGCTCTATATCGTCGCGTTTCTCATCGGCGCCGTGAACACGACGGCTGGTAGTGCTGCGCAAATTGTCCTCACGCAAATCGTTCCACGGGCACGCTTGGTGGAAGCGCACGCCAAGAACGCGCTTGCATCCGCCACCGCAGAGGTGACGGGTCCCGCAGCGGCCGGTGCGTTGATTAAACTGGCGAGTGCTCCAATCGCATTGCTGGCGGATGCGGGGTTGCTATTGATATCGGCGTCCATCCTGCGCGGTGTGCCCGTCAAGGAGACGCCTAACGCCATTCACATTGCCTTCTGGTCCGCCATGCGCGAGGGGTTGGATTTCGTCCGAGGTCACAAGCTTCTCGTTGCCATGGCCTGCTGCGTCGGGATGTGGCAGATGTGCAGTCAGGCAGCCACGGTGGTGCACATCCTGTTTGCAATTCACACGCTAGGGCTGTCGGAGCGGGGCGTCGGCTTGAGCTACGTCGCTCTTGGGGCGGGCACCGTAATGGCGAGTGCCAACGGACACCGGGTGGTTCGAAGACTTGGCCCAGGACCCACCCTGGTATTGGGTTTCGCGATATCCGGTGCGGGGTGGCTGCTCTTGGCTATGGCGCCGCCGAATGCCTTTGGCAGGGTGGCATACGCAGCAATGTTGGCGATGTTCGGTGTCGGTGCCATTTTCATTTTTATTAATTTCCTTTCCCTGCGGCAATCGGTCACCCCCGCCTCAATGCTCGGACGGATGACGAGCACGATGCGCTGGCTGATCTTATTGCCGGCGGGGCCCGGCGCTCTTCTCGGCGGTTACCTAGGCGAACATGTGGGACTGCGTGCATCGCTTGGTTTTTCGGGAGTGACTGCGTTGCTGCTGGCTTTGGTCGCTTGGCAATTGCCGGTCATCCGCAGCGTAAGAACATTACCAACTCTTAAGGCCGAGGGCGTGACGCCATTTTCGTCGGGTTCTCAATAACTTAAGGCCTGCAAGTAATGTGGGAAAAATCCGCTCCAGTCCTACATACGTCGCACAGCCGTCAACGGAATATGGAGTTGTACCGTTGATGCTATAAGTTTGGTGCTTTGCGACCGAGCGAAATCAAAATCAAAGGCAAGGAGTGTGTGTATGAAGCCTTCTCATAGAGCGCTATTTTTAGGTTTATGCATGGCGGCGAGCGCAGCGACCGCGCCGATCATGGCGTCGGCGGCAGTCGTGGACATCGATATTGCACCACCGCCGGTACGTGTTGAGACCGTCCCGCCGCCGCGTGGGGGCTATGTCTGGGCGCCAGGCTATTGGGAATGGCGCGGCCATGAACACGTTTGGGTTGGGGGCCGCTGGGTTAGAGAGCGCAGAGGATACCACTGGGTTCCAGATCGTTGGGAACAACGGGGACCCCATTGGCACCACGAGCGTGGCCACTGGGAACGCTAAGCGCAGATAATCTGCATTTGTTCCTCGCTAAGCGAAGCGGCGCGGTCCTAAACGACGCGCCGCTTTTTTGCGCCGCAGCTGCGCTACTATCTGCAATGAAGTCCGATGAGCGCTGAAAAACCATTGCGGGTTGCTTTGCTCTCCGATACTCACGGTATGTTGAGACCCGAGGCGCGGGCTTTTGCCGGCGGATCCGACTACATCATTCACGGCGGAGACATCGGATCGGCCGAAATTCTTGACGACCTCGCCGCTATCGCTCCCGTCATTGCTGTCAGAGGCAACAATGACAAGCAAGCTTGGGCGGTTGGTTTACCCGAAACCGAGATGGTTAGGGTCGGAGGCATTTTTATTTATGTCATCCATGATATTTCGCAACTCGACATCGACGCGGTAAGTGCCGGCGTGCAAGTGATCGTCTCGGGTCATTCGCACGCACCGAAAATCGATCAACGCGATGGGATCTGTTACGTCAATCCAGGCAGTTGCGGGCCTAGGCGATTCAAATTGCCCATCTCAGTCGGGGAATTGCTGGTAAAGGGCACAAACGTGAGCGCCAGGATTGTTCAATTCTGATGGGCCCCCAGCGGCCCATACTTAAGTTGGCTGATTATCCCTCACCCAAAGAGCGCATTTAAGCCGGGCAACTGGGTTCTCTCCGCAATAATCGCAATCGTTCCGTAGTTAAACCTTAATTGTGGATGAGGGCACTCACCTATAAACCGTGCTCATTTGGCCAAGATGAAGTGTCCCGCACGGTCCTGCCGCATGAACTGTCCCTAACTACGGAGACGCGATGCTTTCGATCTTGGTGTGCCACTCGTATTTTTTGCGGCTGGACCAAAAACAGATCGCACGTTCAAAACCCTACCCGCCGCTGGCGACCTTGCAGGTGGTCTCGCTGCTGCGCGATGCAGGCCACCGGGTTTCTTTTTTTGATTCGATGCTGGCCGATGGGATCGAGGAGTACAACCGGTCGCTCAAGGCAAATGCGCCTCAGCTTGTCGTGTTCTATGAGGACAATTTTAACTTCTTGAGCAAAATGTGCTTGGCGACCATGAGGCGCGCCGCCTGCGACATGATCGGATCAGCATGCCGGTCCGGCGCCAGAGTGATTGCCGCCGGGCCAGACGTCAGCGATGCTCCCGCCCCCTACCTGCGAGCTGGGGCGGACCTAGCCTTGGTCGGCGAAGGACTATCAGCGCTTCTTGAGGTTCTACCGCGCATTGATTCACACCCGAGCATAAGCGTTGAGGAGCTGGTCCGCGGCTTGCCAGGTATCGCCTCTTTACATCGCGGTAGAGTCGTTGCCGCACAAGGCGTGTCGGCGCCCGGTGGAAAGGGCACCGCGCTCGACCCAGGCGTGGGGCTTGCCGCTTGGGACGTAGTCGATATGGAACGCTATCGGGCCGTTTGGATGAAGGCGCATGGCTATTTCAGTTTGAACATGGCCGCCTCCCGGGGCTGTTCGTTTCGATGCACCTGGTGCTCCAAACCCATTTGGGGCAATCAATATCTGCAGCGCAATCCCCTCGAAGTCGCCGCCGAAATGGCGCACCTCAAGCGTACCTTCAATCCAGATCACATCTGGTTCGCGGATGACATATTCGGATTCCGCGTCGATTGGGTGACTGAATTCGCAGTCGCGACGGCAGCGGCCGATGCGCAGATTCCGTTCTCCATTCAAACGCGCGCGGACTTAATCGGCGAGCGAATGGCGCTCGCGTTACGGAATGCAGGTTGTACCGAGGCGTGGATAGGCGCGGAGAGCGGCAGCCAAAAGGTTTTGGATGCAATGAACAAGGGCACGACGGTGTCGGAAATTTTAACCGCACGCGAGCGCTTGAGAGCCGTCGGAATTCGCGTGGGGTTTTTTATTCAGCTCGGCTACATTGATGAGCAACTCGAAGACATCTTTGCGACGCGCGATCTGTTGACGCTAGCACAGCCCGACGAAATAGGGGTCAGCGTTTCGTATCCTTTGCCCGGCACGAAGTTTTACGATTTGGTCAAAGCGCAGCTGCGCGCCAAGACTCATTGGCAAGAAAGCAATGACTTGGACATGATGTTCCACGGCACGTACACGTCTGATTTCTATCGAGCCGTTCGCGATCTGTTGCATGATCAGATTTCCCTGCAAGCCATCAGTTACGAGGCGCAGCCGCGCGAATTTGCCGTGGGGAGTCACCAACTTGAGCAACGCTGGCAGAAGCTGGTTGCTGCCGAGCTGCAATATCGCTCGTCCAACCAACGATCGGCAGCAAGCGCGTAAACGCCGTGCGCGCGTTCGACGACATGGCGGGTACATATGACGCAACGTTCACCGACACCAAAGTGGGATTAGCCCTGCGCGGGATCGTCTGGTCGCGGTTGGAGCAAGTCTTCCGGCCCGCGCAACGTATTCTCGAGCTCGGATGCGGGACTGGGGAGGACGCAGTGCGGTTGGCTAGCAGCGGCGTGAGGGTGGTGGCCACTGACCCCTCCTCGCGAATGATTGAGATTGCGCACCGCAAGACCCTAATGGCGGATTGCCAGGAGCGTATTGAGTTTCGTTGCCTTGCCATGGAAGAGATTGGTTCCTTCGCCGATGGCGAGGTGTTCGACGGCGTGCTATCGAACTTCGGCGCCGTCAACTGCGTTCAGGACCTGGAGACGCTTGTAGCCGATGTCGCCGAGCGGCTCGCCCCGGGCGCTCCGCTTCTGTGGGTGGTCATGGGGCGCCACGTTCCCTGGGAATGGTTCTGGTATCTAGTAAGGGGCCAGTGGCGCAAAGCCTGGAGGCGGCTGCGCCCGGGCGGAATCAAATGGCGTGGTATGACCATTTCATATCCGACACCGGCGCAGATGAGGTCGCTCCTGCTGCCCTATTTCACTGTCACGAGGCTGGCACCGCTCGGAGTTGCGCTACCTCCCAGCTACGCAGCCGCCTGGCTCGATCGCTCACCTTTTGCCATGACAATATTGACACGCTTGGAAAGGTGGGCCCAACGATCGAGCATGCTCGCCTCCTGCTCCGACCACTTCATCGTCGAGGCTGTCCGCCTGCCGCCATGAGTGACATGGCAACTTCAACGCTGAAGGCATACGAGCGCTGGGCGCCCGTCTATCCCCCCGTGGCACACAACCCACTGATGCGAGCCGAGCAGCGCTCGATGCTGCAAGTGTTGCCGAACGTGGAGGGCAGGCGCGTGTTGGATTTGGCCTGCGGCAGCGGCCGCTACTCACACATCTTGCACACAGCGAATGCCGCCCAGGTTGTTGCTCTGGATTTTTGCTCAGCGATGCTCGAGCAGGTCGCGACTGCCGACCGAGTCCGCGCGAGCATGTTGCAGCTACCGTTCCGGTCGGTAATTTTCGACGCCATCGTCTCCGGACTGGCGGTGGGTCATGCGACGGACATCCATCAGTGGATGTCCGAGGCCGCCAGAGTGCTGCGTCCGCAGGGGAACCTGGTGTATTCCGATTTCCATTCGGAAGCGATTCGCGCGGGAATGACGCGCTCCTTCAAGGACGCAGCTGACGTGACGTGGGCGGTGCCACACCAGACTTACGACCTTTCTTGCCAGCAGGAGGCGATGGCC
>DASWUU010000271.1:0-9085 GCA_036401515.1 Steroidobacteraceae bacterium | reverse complement strand
TTTCGTATCGATTTTGCGCCCACCCTAAATCTAGGTCCCGGCAAGATTGACCTATTGGAAGCCATCAATGCCCACGGTTCCTTAACCAGCGCCGCCACTTCTCTGGGTTTGAGTTACCGGCGGGCGTGGCTGCTGCTTGATAGCCTTAATAAAACCTTTGACGAATCCGTCACTACGTCCAACGCCGGCGGCAAACGCGGCGGCGGATCGGCGGTCACCGCATTCGGCCGTTTGCTGATCGAGCGCTATCGAGGCTTGGAGAAAGACATTGGCGGTATCGCCGCGCGCAGTCTGCAGGACATCTTGCCGCACGTACGGAGAAGCCCGGTGCCTAGGACGGCGGTGCGGCGCACAGGTCTCACCAAGAAAATCCCGCAGCCCAGTTTCAAAAAGCCCCGTTCCGATTCGCCGTGACTGGAGACGCGCCTCCAACTCAACGCAATCGCTTTGACCGAATGGAGTGGGCGGGGGCGTTTGGGGACTTGGGTACGCTCGTGCCTTTCGTGGTTGCCTACATCGCCGTGTTGCGAATCGACCCGTTTGGAATCCTCTTCGCCTTTGGTTGTGCGTTGGTGATCTGCGGGTTGTACTACAAAACACCGTTCCCCGTGCAGCCCATGAAGGCGATTGGCGCGGCCGCGATCACCCAGGCGGCGCAGACGGCGACCATCACGCAAGGGGCCGTCTATGGCGCGGGACTCGCCAGTGGTTTGATTTGGTTAGTGCTCGGCCTCACCGGGGCGGCCACTTATCTCGCGAAGCGCGTGCCGCGGCCGATCGTGATCGGCATCGTGCTGGGCTTAGGTCTGAGCTTCATGCTGGAAGGCATCAAAATGATGAGCAGCGGATGGCTCATCGCTGCGGTCGCGCTCGTCGGCACGTTGTTGTTGCTGACCAATCGAGCGATTCCTGCCATGTTTCTGTTGCTGCTGTTCGGGGCAATCTGCGGAATTGTGCAGAATCCCGCGATCGTGCATGCCCTCCTTGATATTCGCTTCGAATTTCACGTCCCGCATTTAGTGCTGTTAAGTCTGAGCTGGCATGAGTTCCTGGTGGGAACGCTGTTTCTGGCGCTGCCGCAGCTGCCGCTTACTCTGGGCAATGCGGTGATCGTGACATGCGAGGAAAACAATCGGCTATTCCCGGATCGTCCAGTCACTGAAAGGACAGTCGCACTCTCTACCGGATTAATGAATGTCGCTGCCAGCGCGGTTGGCGGCGTGCCAATGTGTCACGGCGCTGGTGGCATGGCGGGACACGTCGCTTTCGGGGCTCGCACCGGGGGCGCCCCGATTATCCTAGGAATGATCTTGTTGGGTGCCGCGCTTTTTTTAAGCGGCTCGATCGAAGTCTTGTTTACGATTTTCCCGCGCCCAGTGCTTGGAGTCATTTTATTTATGACTGGGGCACAACTCGCCTTGGGGTCCTGCGATTTCAGCAAGAACAAGCCCGAGCGATTCATCACGCTGGTCACCGCTGCCTTTGCCATGTGGAATGTGGGGCTGGCCTTTCTTCTGGGGCTGACGCTGGCCTATCTCGCAAAACGAGGCCTTCTGCGGCTGTAGGACCGGGCGGGCAGGACGCCGTCGCGCCTCGACCCCGTGAACTGCGCGTTATCGGACCGATTTAGCGGGTGCGCGATTGCCACGGCCACATGCGTCTGAGCACGCCGTCATGCAAGTAGAACCGGTGCCACAGTGCCGCGCATGCATGAAGGCCTGCCAGAGCAAAAAGTGCGTACGCCAAATAGCCGTGGATGTCCTCCGTGGGGCCAAATATCGCAGGATTCTTTTTAATGCCGAGGCCGATTTTGAATAAGCCGAAATCGAACACTCGGCCGTGGTAGACGAAAGTGACCACACCCACGATTGGAATGACGAACAGCAGCGCATACAGTGCCCAATGCACGGGACTCGAGAAGCGCCGGGTAAATGCGTTGACTTCATCGGGAAGCGCTGGAGGCGCATGGCCCACACGCCATGCAAATCGCGCGATCAGCGTAAACCACAGCAAAAGGCCCACCAGCGCATGTACATTGATCCAAAATGCTTGCGTCGCCTTAGGCCAATCATCATGCAGCAGACCGAGCACGCCCACGATAACTACCAGAAGAAACATTGCCCAGTGGAAAGCAATGGCGCCCGATCCATAGCGGTCGCCGGCGAGCGGCCTGGCAGTTTCTAGCGGGTCTGTAGGCATGTGTGACTCATGGCGAGGCAATCGCTCTACCTTTGCAACGCAAAGTAGCATAGCAGAAATCGCCTTTACCAACGCAAGCGGTCAATGCGTGCAGCGTGCGCACTTGCATCAGAAGCGCCCCGCGTTCACGTCGAGAATGAACTGGATGAGTCCGCTCATGTAGGTTGGCTGGTCATCGTAAAGGGCCAGGTGACTGCCTTTGGGACAGTAGAGATAGCGGCCCTTTTTCACTTCCTTGGCGATCTTTTCCATTTGCGCAGGTTCCATCGTGTCATATCGGGCGCCGATGGACAATGTGGGTACGGTGATATTGGGCAGGTCCGCGGTCCGATCCCAGTTCAGCAGCTTGCCGCTGGCACCCATCTCGCTGGGTCCTTGCATCGGAACGTAAATCTTTTTGTTGATCTTGTTGAAGGCTCGCCTCACAGGATCGGGCCACTGGTCCGGCGGCATGCGCAGAATGTGGTCGACGTAGAAATTCGTCATCAACAGCTCTTCGTACCGCGGATCATCATATCGTCCCTTGGCTTCGAGAGCTTTAATCTCGGTGAGGGCCTTCTGGTTCATCGCGGGCATAAGCACGCTTGCGGCGTAGCGGTTATAGGCCGGGATACTGGCGATCATGTTGGAAATGATCAGGCCTTTTAAGTTTTGCTGGTACTTGAGGGCGTACTCCATCGCAAGGATGCCGCCCCAGGATTGGCCGTAGAGATAGAAATTACTCTTGTCGAGCTTGAGTGCTTTGCGGACCTGCTCCACTTCTTCGACAAAACGCGGCAGGTCCCACAGCGAGGGATCATCGGGTTGGTCGCTGTACGCGGAGCCTAACTGATCGTAGTAGTAATACTCGATGCCTGCACTGGGCAGGTAACTGTCGAAGGCCTCGAAGTATTCGTGGGTCGCCCCCGGTCCGCCGTGCAGCAGCAGCACTTTGATGGTGGGGTTGTTGCCGACGCGTTTGGTCCAGACGCGGAAGGGGCCCTTGGGTGTCTGGATGGTGATCAATTTGACGCCGCCGGAGAGAGCATCGTCGCGGCCGCTCGAGTCTAGATAAGCGGCCGGCGCCGGAGCGGCTGCCGCTGAGTCGGCCGGCGACATGCCGCCGAGACAAAAGACAGAGGCAATCGCCAACCGGATGAGGGAGAAGAATGCAGGCGTTTGGGTAGGCTGCTCCGCGCGAGCAAATCTAAGCCCAGCGCTCAACAGCATCATTCCGGCGCCAGACACGGTCGGTTGTTCATACGCAGGATTGCCTCACGAGTTGTTGTAAAACGGCGATACGCTGCGCCGCGGGTAGGCTACCTTAGCCTGCCAAGGAGAGGCAAATCATCGCCACTAGCCGTCATAGGAACCCTCTTACGGGCCGTCGCGCTTGGCGTCGTCTTGTGGATGCGGTTTATCGGGAGCCCAATGTCGCCACCCACGCCCATCTGGGCGGAAATCACCTAATTCGGGGAGCATCATGATTCGAAGGGCATTATTAATTTTGGCAATCGCCGGCATTTATGTGGCGGTGAAACGCAATGCGCAACAGAACGTGCGCAATGGACAGCGCAAAGATCAGCGCGACCAGCAGTCAACTTGGGCGAATGAGGGTGGCGCAAACGTCCCTACGGGCGTTTGAAGCGTCGGAGTGAATAAAACCAAGAAACTCGACGAACTCGTCGAGCGCGTGGACGCAGTGCTGACGCAATTCCCGGACAATGCGCCGGGGATGGTCGCCTTACGGGAAGAGTTGGATAAAGCAATCCTGGAGACCTGGACGGCGGTTGCTCGCGAGCGCGCCGAGGCGCGCGCGGCCATGGACGAACTGCAATCCATGAGCGACGTGGTGCGCGCGAACCGCTGGATGATCCTAGGCGCCGTCGCTGCGGTGGCCGCGGCGGCCGGATTTATCGCGGCGAGAGCGAGGCGACGGATTTATCCCTAGGTCGCAGCAACTCCATTCTCACGACCGACCCGCCCTCGAAAGTGACGGCGAATGCGCTGCCCTCGGTAGCGGATTTTTTGATCAGCGCGGGTCCATGTTCTTGCGCGCTCTTCATGTCGGATGATTCGAAGAGCTGGGCGGGACCGGCGGGCGTGAAGACCAGCGGCGGGCTGCTCCGCTGATAAAGAGAGAAACTGTTGCCGCCTTGCGTGGAAATATGCTGCATCCAGAGCATGTACTTGACGCCGGGCTCGATCGAAATTTTATTCGAGATGATGGGATCCGGTCCCATGTGCCCCAAGGCATTCCAGGCGCGCACGACCTGAGCGTGAGTGCAATCCGCGGGATTACACTTCTGCAGCACCAGATACTCATTGTTGTTGAGCCGACGCGGACGTATCGACCAGAGATCCCCGCGCCGTGCCGAGGCGGGCGGGGATATGACGGAGTGCGTTTTGCTGTCAATCGTAAAATCGGTTGAGACTAGGTACCCGCCAAACTGGGGCGTGAATTGGTCCTGGGTCTCGGGGCTGGCGGCCCAACTCGACAGGCTGCCTAGCAACAGCAGCAGCGGCCAACGATGAGAACGATGTTCGCCCATGACCTTCTCCGTGGTAGCAGTGATGCTCTGAAAGAGCATACGCCCGGCCGATCCCCATAGATGTTAATCGAAGGTTAATTCCAGCCCATATTTCGAGTGCATTTCCGATAGCGGCCACTCAAGGATTGCGATAAGAGTGCGTCCTGGGCATTTCGTACTGGGGATTTTTGATTAGACCTCTAAACATCGATGGGATCACAAATGGCATATGACCTTCTCAAACGCGCCGCATGGGTGCTCGCTGCAATCGGATTGAGTCTTTCGAGCGGTTGCGTATCGCCGAAATATAAGCGAGCGGACAAGAGCATCCCACCGGCGAAGGAGCTGAACGTAAAATTCCCGCCCGCGGTGCTGGAGGCCTTGCTCTACACGGAGATCAGCGATGGTGCTCCCGGATCGTGGAAGCGCGAGGCGTTCTGGGACGAATACGTGGTGACGATTCATAACGGGGGTAGCCAAGCGCTCGAGATCACGTCCGCTACGTTGACGGACTACGCTGACGCGCCGCAGTCCGCCGGGGATAATCCGTGGGCACTCGAAAAAGAGAGCAAGACCTTGGCAAAGCGCTATCAAGAGACCGGTATTGCCTTCGCGCGCATGGCGGCGCCGAGGGTGATTGTCGGCGCTGCAGAACCAGGCGTTGTTGCGAGTGCGGGCGTCGGCTCGGCGGGTGCCGCAGCGGCGGCCACGATCACGGCCGTGGCGTTGCCGGTGTACGGTGCGACGGTGTTCGGCATCAACATGCATAACAAGAAGGAAATTCACAAGGAATTCGATCGGCGCCGCTTGCCGACGCCGCTAACCTTGGCGCCTGACGAAACACGCACCGGCAGTTTTTTCTTCCCGACGATTCCGAATCCGCACGCATTGACGTTGCATTGGACCGGCGGTTCTGGTGACGGGGATACGTCGCTCAAACTTGATTTTCTCGAAGGCCTTCACGTGAAGGACACGGGAGATGCCGCAAAATAACGAACTGCTGCATCGCAACATCACCACCGTCTTGCCGTGTGCCATCGGCGCAGGCGGCTCCTAAAGCTAAAGAAACCCGCTCAGCTCCCGATATTAAGAGGAGATAAGGATTATCGCGTAAGGACACGGGATGACTGCCAGCCAGCGTGCGGAAGATAAAAACGATCAAGTCGCGGTAGGTACGCGATTGTCGCTTGAGCGCGAGATTTCGGCGTTGCGTGCTGAAAAGGCGCAGCTCTTGGAGCAACTGGCGTTGCGCGATCATGCGCTCGATGCGACCTCCACACACTTCGTCATCGTCCAGTTCTCGAGTCAAGAACCGCTGGTCGTGTACTGCAACAAGGTAGTTGCTGAACAGCACGAATTGCGGCGCGAAGACGTGATCGGCAAACCGATCGGGATCTTGACGCGCTCGGTGGCGCGGATCAATACCATGACCCAGGAGGTTAGCGCGGCGCTGCGGGCCGGGCATTCGTACAGCATTGAAGACGAGGTCACGCGGCAGGACGGCAGCACCTTTTGGATTGGCCTCTCCATTCGGCCTCTCTTCGATGCCGCGGGGCACATGACCCACGCGGTGGCGGTGGGCGCCGACATCACCGTGAAGCGAGAGGAGCGGCTCAAAAAGCAAGAACTGCAGGACAAACTCCTTGCGCAAATGAAGGAGCGCGAACGCATGGCGCTTGAACTGCAATTGGCGCAGAAACTGGAATCGGTCGGTCAGCTCGCGGCCGGCATCGCGCACGAAATAAATACCCCGATTCAGTATGTAGGGGATAGCCTGCATTTTCTGCGCAGCGCTTACGAGGATCTCAATCAGCTGCTCACTGTGCTAAGAGAATCAGTAGACGCCTTACTCTCCATGCACAACAACACAGCAGTTCGGACTAAACTCGATGAGCTGAACGAACGGCTCGACATCGATTTCATTCGCGCGGAAATTCCGAAGGCATTTTCTCGAACCTTTGACGGTGTGGAACGGGTCACCAATATCGTCAGGGCGATGAAGGAATTCGCGCATCCCGACGCCAACGAGCAAAGTACGGCGGACCTCAATCACGCGATCGAAACCACGCTTTTGGTCGCGGCCAACGTGTACAAATATGCAGCGACAGTGAGCACGCAATTCGGCGAGCTGCCGCCCGTCACCTGCAATGTGGGCGAACTGAATCAGGTGTTTCTGAATCTGATCGTCAATGCCGCCCATGCGATTCAAGATTCCGGCAAGGATGTCGGCAGTGGTGAAATCACCATCAGCACTGCACTCGCCGGCGATGAGGTTGAAATCCGTATCCGCGACAACGGTTGCGGGGTACCGCAGGAGAACTTGTCGAGAATTTACGATCCATTTTTTACCACCAAGGAAGTGGGGCGCGGCACCGGGCAGGGATTGGCGATCACGCACTCGATTATCGTGGACAAGCACGGGGGGGCGATCGGCGTCAGCAGCGGTGTCGGAAAAGGCACCGAGTTCACCCTGCGCTTGCCCGTCAAGGGACGGCAAGCCGTGAAAGCATGAAAACAATTCTGTTCGTGGACGACGAGCGCGCCTTGCTCGATAGCTTGCGGGCGCGCCTGTATAAGCACCGGCGCGACTGGGATATGAAATTTGTCGTGAGCGGCGAAGAGGCCATTGCCGCCTTGGAAGCGCAGCATATTGATCTGATCGTCTCGGATGTGCGGATGCCGGGGATGGATGGCGGCCAATTGCTGGAAGTGGTGAAGCAGCGATGGCCCACCGCAGTGCGCATCATCGTTTCCGGTTATTCCGACCCCGTGCAGGCGGTGAGGCTCACCTCGCTCGCGCATCAATACGTCGCGAAGCCTTGCGAGGCAAACGAATTGGAAAACATTATCGAGCGCTGCTTCGCGCTGCAGGAGCTCTTGAGCCAGGAGCCGTTGCGCAAAATGGTGGGCAGGATCGGAAAATTGCCGGCGATGCCGAAGACCTACGGGCGCTTGCAGACGGCGCTCAGCCAACCGACCGTCACCGCCGCGGTGATTGCGGACATCGTCAATGCGGACCCGGCGATTGCGAGCAAGGTGTTGCAGATAACGAATTCCGCGTTCTTTCGCTTGAGTAAACCGATGGTGCGCATCAAAGATGCGGTGACTTACCTGGGCTTTGCCACGGTACGAAATCTGGTCTTGTCGGCGGAGATTTTTTCGCAGTGGGACAGCTCCGGCCAGCTGCGCGACATCGATCCGGAACGCTTACAAAATCACGCCCAGGCGGAGGCAAACGCGTGCAAGGCGCTCGCCGGCGGACGGGCCTCGCGCGATGACGCTTGGTTGGTGGGATTGCTGCACGACATCGGCTACTGGATGCTGATCCAGGAATGCCCAAAGGAATTGGCCGCGGCCATCGAGCTGTCGCAGCGCGAAAAATTGCCGCTGTTCGAATGTGAGCGGCGCACGGCGGGGGCGAGCCACGCGCAAATCGGCGCGTATCTTCTGGGCCTGTGGGGCCTGCCGTATTCGATCGTCGAGGCGGTGGCTTTGCATCACACACCCACTTCCGTAGCTGCCCATGGCTATGATTTGCTGGGAGCACTGAGCGTCTCGCACGCGCTTCTTCCGACTGCAAGTGCCAGCGCGGTGGACGCAGGTTGCGGTTCCGATGCGGGCGGGGTTGATGCCGCTTATCTAGCCAGCTTGAACGCGCCTTTCGATTGGCAAGAGGCCGAAAAGCGCGTGCGCGCGAGCGCAATACAGCCAAGTGAAGGATAACAAGTCATGAGTGCAGAATTGCCAACGGTCGTGTGCGTGGATGATGAGCCGAGGATTCTGGAGGGGCTGGCGCTGCACCTGCGACGCCAGTATCGAGTGTTGACCGCAGAGGGCGGCAACAGCGCCTTGCGCTTGCTCGAGGAGAACGGCGCTCCTGCCGTACTGGTATCGGACATGCGCATGCCTGGCATGGACGGCGCGACACTGCTCAAGCATGTGAAGCAGCTCTATCCTGAAACCACCCGCATCCTGCTGACGGGTGACACGGGGCGCGATGCGGCCATCGCAGCGGTGAACGAAGGGCAAATATTCCGTTACCTGACGAAGCCGTGCACCCCGGACCAATTGCGATCGGCGATCGAAGCCGGCGTTTCGCAGCATCGGCTGGTCAGCGGCGAAAAAATACTGCTGCAACAAACCTTGATAGGCTGCATCAAGGCGTTGGTGGACGTCCTTGCCATCACCAATCCGGCAGCGTTTGGGCGCTCAACGCGCGTCAAGCGCCTGGCGGCCGGCTTGGCCGCGGCGCTGGGCCACAAGGGGTTCTGGCAACTGGAGGCGGCCGCGATGCTGTCGCAGATCGGTTACGTGTCCCTGCCCGTTGAGCTGGTCGAAAAGCTGTACTACGGCAAGCGCCTGACGCCGGAAGAGCG
>DASWUU010000270.1:0-15675 GCA_036401515.1 Steroidobacteraceae bacterium | reverse complement strand
CGAATCGGATGCCGAGCCGAGCTACGCCGTAATTTCCAAACCCAACACTGCGGTAATTTTTATCA
Source organism: Steroidobacteraceae bacterium (assembly GCA_036401515.1). Lineage (GTDB taxonomy): Bacteria > Pseudomonadota > Gammaproteobacteria > Steroidobacterales > Steroidobacteraceae > Bog-1198. The sequence continues at coordinate 15,610 of DASWUU010000270.1, read as the reverse complement.
ACACCCCAACCGCGCTTCATGCCGTGTCCGCCCGGGACCCGTCGGTCGTTAGCAGGCGGCTCGTAAACATCATGGGACGCGTTCCCCGCTCGATCCCCGAAGGGCTCTTCAAAAAGAGGCAGAAGACCGACTTGTTGTCTGTCGGGCGACGTGCACTACAGCGCTATAGAATTGCCGCCGGCCGATTTTAGCAGCGAGGCGTGGAAATGATGCACAGAACGTCGGCGATCCGGATGGCGGGCCTGCTTGCTGTGTTCTTCGTGTTCGACCTCTCGGGCTGCCGCCAGAAGAGTCAACCGCCACTACCGAGAGATCAGGATCTGGTCATCAAGCTCAGGTGGATCAAGAGCTACCCGAGTCAGTCGAGGTCGAATGTCGACACGGGATTGTTCTGGGCGCTGTCCTTTCTGGGCGCAAAGCTGCCTGCCGACGCCACTATTATTTCTTGGGATGGAACGATAGTGAGCGTCGATCTGGATGCCGCGGGAGTTGTGGAAACCTCGAAGCCGGCCTGGAAGAAGCTGCTGCATGTGCTCGAGTCCAGTGACGAATATCGCAAGATGCGCGGTATCGACATCGGCAGATTCATCTTCCTGAGTTTATGCAGTTCGTACCAGTACTATGCGCTCACAGGAGCCGTCCCCACCTACGCAGAGTTTCGCGCCCGGCACGAATTCGCACCTAGGCAAGTGGCCATCGTTGAGTCGGCCGTGGCCCACGGTAATCGCCTGATCGAAGTCGGGAAGCTCGATGCTCTCAACTCCGTCGTCTTCGTGGCCTTCGAGGGAGCGGGCTCCTTGAAAGACCACTCGTTTCAGAAGGCGGATATCGAAACGCTGGATTTGATGGAAAACGGACAATTGCGGTTCGGTCTGTACGATCTCGAGGGACATCTGAAGGCGGCAACGACGCCGGCTCTTACCGCTGCGGGTAAACCGAGCAAGTGCCTCTGGTGTCATGAGACAAACCTGCAACTCCCCTTTAGAAACGTCACCGATCTGGATGGTTACTACAGCACGATAGCATTCAAGGAACTGGTGGCGAGTGCCACGCGGGTCGTCGCCCGCTACCGCAAGACGCTTGCATCGAAGGTGGATTTCACCGGACTGCAGGATCATTCAAATGCGGAGGCTTTGTATCTGTCCTTTGCGGAGCCCACGGCGAGCCGATTGGCGTCCGAATGGAATATTCCCCTCGATCGCGTGAAGCAACTGTTGTCGAGTCGGAATCTCCAGACGCATCCACATAGCGAAGCCATTGACGACGATATCCTGGGCGACGACTTGTACAATCGAAACGAGGTGGATTCCCTTGCCCCGTATGCGGCGATCCGAGGACCTTCGGATATGCGAGAAGCCTCGGATTACGAACCGGATCTCCTGCGGTGATGCCGCAAATTTCAGCGTTTCTCGAAGGCCACGGCCCGGTATCGCCCGCGCTCGCCGCTCATCAGCCGGTTGTTGCGGTCGAACAGAACATCCGGCGCCAGATGTTCTGGATCGGCTTCGTAAACTACATCGAAATCCTGTGCGACCGCCGTATCGCAAAAACGGAAGTTGGTTGTGTGCAATACCAGCAGTCCGCCCGGCTTCAGACAGCGGGCGAAATCGCCGACGATCCGCTCAAAGGTATCGAAGTACAGAACCGGATCGCTGCGTTGGGCTCCGGATGCAGTGAGGTCACCATTAACCAACACCGCCAGGCAGAAGATGGCGTCATAGGAACTCGTGGATTCGCTTTCCGTCGTCGCCGCAATCTCGAACGTTATGTCCGCGGCCTTCTCGGCCCGCATGCGTGCCTGGCAACGAGCAACGTTGCGCGGGTTGATGTCGATGCCCTTAAGGACGGCGGAACGAAAGTACTTGCGCAGGCTGAAAACTTCTTCGCCGCGGGAGCAGCCGAACGACAGGATGCGCAGGTCCGGACGCGAGCCGAGGCGCTCGGCCGCAAATCCGAACAGCCACGGGTACCGATCAGGGCGCGTGAAATAATAAGGCTGGAATTCGCCGGCCACAGGCCGCCGGAATCTACGCCGCAGCGAGTTCCAAACGTCCCAGAGCGCATGGCGGCCCTTGCTCGCGACGCCTTTCAAGGTGATCCGATTGGGACATGACATGCCGGGAATTATAGTGGGATTTTAAGTATGCCTATTGAAACATCTTCACTGCAGCCGGTGCGCGTGCTGGTCATCGGTGCGGGGCCGGCGCCCAACGCGATTCATCTACCGTTTCTCGCGAGGCTGCGGGACCGAGGCGAGATTGTGCTGGCGTCGATTTGCGACATCCAGCATGAGCGGGCGGCGGCAGCCCGGCGTAAATTCGGATTTCTCGAGGACGGCGGTGACGGTGTCGCGGCCCTCAAGCGTACCGACATCGACGCCGTTTACATCTTTGGCAGCGCGCAGCTGCATTACGAATATGGAATGCTGGCGTTGCGCACGGGCAAACATCTGTTCGTCGAGAAGCCCGTGGCACCCACCTATGCGCAGACGCGCGAGCTGGCAGAAGTTGCGCGTGCGCAGGGACTGATCGCTGCAGGAGGTCTCAATCGCCGGTTCTCAAAATCCCTGGCCGCCGTCCGCGCACGCGCCGGGAAAGCGGGATGGCGGTTTGCCGAAGCGGTATTTCACAAGCCCGAATTTGGCAATCCACCGTCTTTTGGGGCGCAAACCTGGCTGGGGGCGAACGGCATTCATGGTCTGGATGCGTTGCTCTTCATGATGGGCGGGCTACCCGAGCAATTGACGGCGCATGCCGGAGAAACCGGCGCCGCTCGCCCGGGCGCGTTTTCAGCTCTAATGCATTGGCGCGACGGGGCTCAAGGCGTATTCCTTTGCAACAACAACGCGGGCTCGCGGCGTGAAGAGTACGTGTTCCATGCGCCCGACGAAACTTGCAGCGTCACCGGAAGCGGTCTCATGATCGAGAGAAAGGGTCATCCAGCGACGACCCTGACCCTTCCAATGCAAGGCGACGGGTATGCCGCTGAACATGACGCTTTTCTACTGGCGATCCGCAGTGGCACCGAGCCCCTGCATAGTCTCGCCGCGATTGCTCCATCCGTATTTCTCGCCGAGTTGATTGAAAGCGGCTTCAGTGGGCGCGTGCAACTGCCACTGACCGAGATTCGTCCGGCTCAGCAGCGACTCGCACCCGCGGGAAAATCCATTCTGGTCGTGCCTTCGGTCGAGTTGCAGGCACCGTTAGCGAGCTTGCTGCCGCAGCACCGGTTCGTGACTCTGGAGGACGTGCGCCAGTCGGCCGCTGACCGTCCCGATATTGTCGCGGCTATTTTGGGACGCGGCTCATCCGCGTTGCCTGCGGCGGTTCTGGCAAAGCTTCCATGCTTGGGTGTGGTCGGCATCGTCGCCCTGTCGCTCGCGCGTCACGAGCCCGAGGCGCTGCTGGCACGTGGCGTCAGGTTGGTCAATGGAAGCTCAGCATATGCAGAGAGCGTGGCGGAGTTCGCCTTCGGATTGGCAATCCTTGGGCGCCGTCGTGCCTTCCCTTCCCATGATGTCATGCGCGCGGGTGGGTGGGGTACCGTGCCACGTACACCGGGATTCAAAGGCATGTTGGTTCGGATCGCCCGCGGCTTACGTCCAGGCATTCAGGCTATCGGACTCGAAACATTTTTTCTACGTCTCTGGAAGATGGCCTCTCCACTGATCGGCGTGTCGGGACAGAGCAGTGCGCGTCCGCGCGATCTGCAAGGGGCCACTGTAGGGCTCGTCGGCTGGGGCGAGAATGCACGCGCTTTCGCTGAGCGTCTTCGCCGGGTGCAGGCGAATGTCCTGGTCTATTCGGAACACGCGTCCGAAGATGACATCCACAGCAGCGGAGCTGTCCCGGCCTCCCTGAGTGAGGTATTGGCCGCTGATATCGTGTCGTTGCATCGTGGTCTCACCGAACGCACGCGCCACAGTCTAGGCGCGGCTGAGCTCGCGAAACTGCGCCCAGGCGCGGTGCTCATCAACATCGCACGCGGGGCACTCCTCGAACCCGATGCACTGCTTGCCCGACTCAAACGGGGTGACATCTTCGCCTGCCTCGATACTTACGAGGAGGAACCGCTGATCGGCCCACATCCTTTGCGCAATCTGCCGAATGTTTTCCTCACGTCGCATATCGCCGGTGGCTCGCCCGACAATTATGCTGCCGCGGCTGTAGAAGTCGTGCGTAAGGTGGCTGCCCATCTGGCCGGCGAGCGCACGCCGTCCATCTCCGCTGAGCGCTTGCGGACGATGTCGTAACGCATCACGCCTGACATGAAGAACAAAATCCCCGAGCTGTTCCCCGATCCCTTCGGAGAACGATCCGCCGCCAGACGGCACAGGGACATTGACGTGTTGGGAGCGCGGGTTCGATTCGAGAGCAACAGCGAGGAGCTGCTGCGGCTGGTTGACTCGGCCTACGCCGGGCTGCCGCGTCACGAGCTATCGAAAGTCCGGCCGCGCCTGCGGATTCGATTGGTCCTGACATCTCCCGAACAGAAGCGCACGAGCACCGAACCCGCGTCTTTGCAGATGTTGTCAGGAGCTGGGCTCCTGGCCGGGACCACGGAGACCTCCAATTTCGTCGTCGTGTCACCGCATGAGCAGGCAGCGCTCGTGGTCGTGTCGCCGCGGATGCTGCGTTTCCCGTATCACACACGTTATGAGCTGATCGAGTTCGCCGTATTCACCCTTACAGCGCGTGCCCAGGGGCTCGTGGCGATGCACGGGGCCTGCGTGGGTCGCGCCGGCAGGGGAGTCCTGTTGATGGGGCCCAGCGGTGCCGGCAAGTCGACGGTGACTCTGCAGTGCCTGATCGAGGGGGTTGGGATTCTTGCAGAGGATTGCGTATTCGTATCGCCGAATACGCTTCTCGCTACCGGGGTCAGCAACTTTCTGCACGTGCGCACGGACTCCCTACGCTGGATCGACGCGCGCCGCACGGTCGCGAAAATCCGTAAATCGCCGGTGATTCGACGCCGCAGTGGTGTGCGAAAGTATGAGATCGACCTGCGTAGTGGCGAATATTCGCTAGCCAAGCGCCCCTTGAAAATAGTCGCTATCGTGTTCTTGTCCGCACAGAGCGCGGTCGGGCGGCCTTTGCTCAGGCAGCTGCGCCATAAGGAGGCGCTGCCGATGTTAGTCCACGAACAGGCTTACGCGGCCAACCAGCCTTCGTGGGCTCCTTTCATCCGCAGCGTTAAACGGCTGGCCTTCTTTGAACTGCAGCGGGGCCAACATCCAAGAGAATCGGTCGCCGCGCTGCGTGAGCTCATCGAGCCACCATCGCGAGTAATTCGTTGATTGCGGCAGGCCTGATCGGCGAAACATATCGTTCGCATACGTCTACGGAGCGAGCGGCGGCGCCGGAATCGGTGCATGCGTCCCCGAGGCTCATTCGATTGGACAGATCCTCCGGCGAGGTCACCATCTCGCGCCAGTCGTTTAGCGCAAACAGGCAGTCAATCGGCAGCTCACCCGGTCGCGCGAGGTAGTAGGGTTTGATGCCGGCCCGCACTGCGTATAGAGCGGCGGACGAGCCGCGGTAGAGGCAATAGCGTGTCTGCGCAAATTCCTGCTCGAGGGGCGCGTCCACCGAAAGCGCTACATTCGGCGGCAACTTTTGCAATTGCGGGTGACGGCGCAGCAACGACTGGGTGTCGACCATCGGATGGGGGCGCAACGCGAAACTGATATCAGGACGGTGACGGGCGGAGGCCAGGGCGAAATCAAACAGGGTGACGCATTCCTGATCGCTGGCATCTGGGAGCACGAGGCAGCGGCGGGGGCGATGCTGCGGCTGAGGTAGCACCGGTAGCGTGGCCCGCCGATGTGACCCGTAATGGATGAACCGCACGGCCTTTAGCTCCGGGCTGGCCGCAAGCGCCGCGTGGGTGATTTCCCCGAGAGTCAGCACGATGTCCGGATCGCAATCGATGCCCGGAGCAGCGACGGGCCGCCGAATCGCATGAGCGCGTTCGAGCACCGTGGCATGTTGGTAGCCCACACACAACGGCCGCCGCTTTGCAGTCCGCGCCGCATGCCAGATCAATCTCTCGGCGACAGTACCTTCGTATGTGGTGATCACCATTTTTGGATTGATAGCCTGGCATACGGCTGCCAGAGCGGCATGCATCCGGAGGTTGATGACCGCGGACGCCGACAACGCTTGGCGGCTCGCGAGCATGGCAAGCTTAGCATCGGCAGGGTTGTGTGCGCCGGCGGCTTCGCGACGCAGCGCTCTCGCGGCATTCGAGCATTGCTGCCAGATGTTTGCTTCTGTTGTCGGGGACACTGTGCCCGGTAGGACCAGTCGCGCGTTGGAAAAAGGCGCGCTGTGCTGCTGGATCGGAGCGACCGTCAAGTGATTGATCAACACCAGCAGGGAGCTGACTCCTGCGTCCTGCAAGCGGCTTTGCAGGGCACCGAAATAGAAATCGTCGCGCTGGAGCAGCTGCTCCGGCTTAAGCAGATGGGACACGATCACGACATCGATTGGAGCCTGCTGAATCGCGAGGTGCGGCGCGAACAGCGAGCGTGTCAGGCTGCGCGCCGCGCGAATCAAAGCCTTTGGGATGTGGGCAAATTTGCCGGCCGAACGTTCGGTGAGCAGCGACGCATATTGCGCGAGGACACTCGGGTGTTCGTTTAGAAAATGAAGAAGTGGGATGGCCAGCCGTGCGAGATTTGTGCCGGGTGCGCGCAATAGCCTGTCGCAGGCCGCGGCGATATCGGCGTATTCCTGTTCGGTCATCCGCACGAACGCCCTGCTCACCCCGCAACGCGAGTCATCTCGTCCCTCGCCCGTTTCGCGGTCTCGATCAGACCCGCGGCGCGCTGCGGATCGCTGTTGACCAACCTCGATGCCTCCACCTCGCTGCGTAACCAAACATCCGCAAGCTGATAGTAATCCTTGCCCTTCCGGCCACCAATCAGGTAGTCGCGGTCGGTCGCCTTGGCCCAGGCAAGCGGCAGCTGCACCTTGCCCGAGACCGCGTCGAAGTAGGGCGTTCCTTTGATTGGATAGGAGACGGTCGTGAAGAAGACTTCTGGATTGCTTTGCTTGACGTGTTCGACAGTGGCCGCAATGTCCTCCATCTCCTCGCCCTCGTAGCCCCACATCAAGAACATGCCGACCCGGATCCCGTGCTTTTGGGCGAGCTTGATGGCGCGGCGGACCTGTTCGACGCTGACGCCGCGCTGCATCGCGTCCAGTATCCTCTGGCTGCCGCTCTCAGAGCCGATCCAGATCCGATAGCAACCCAGCGCCCGCAAGATTTCGACGGCTTCCTCGGATTGAAGGCGGTCGGCGCGAGTGATTGTCTCGAAGGGCAAGTGAAGTCCACGTTTGTCGAGTGCTGCCTTATACCCTCGCAGCCACGGGTGGCTGATTGTGAAGACATCGTCTGCATACCAGAGCTGGTCAGGGTGATAGCGCTCCACTATCCAAGCTACTTCCGCCGCGACATTCTCAGGGCTGCGTCGCCGGTGGGAGTAACCATAAACAGCGTGCGAGCACCAGGTGCATCGATAAGGGCAGCCGCGCGCCGTGATGAGATTGATGCTGCTCGCCCCGTGATGGGTTCGCCACGCGTCGAGATACTTCTGATGATCGATGGCTTCGCGGTCCGGTAGCGGCAGCGTGTCGAGATCGTTGATCTTCGAGCGCTCAGGGGTGTGTACCGGTTCGCCGGATGCGTTTTTGAAGACGATGCCGCGAACGTGGCTCAGTCCATTCGCGCCCATGGACGGCAACGTAGCCATGACCTCCGTCAGCGTGGATTCACCTTCGCCAACCACGATCACGTCGGCACCCGCGCTTAGATACTCGGCGCTGTGATTTGCGCTTTCGGGGCCGCCCAGTATGACGGTCGAGCCGGATTGCTTCGCGGCGCTGATGAGCTGCAGCACGGAGCCGCGAGTCAGCAGGTTTGTGTAAATACCGACGATGCCGCCGGGCGAGTGGCGGATTTTTTGCAATAGCTCCGTCCGGGTACCGAAGGTGCTGTCATACACTTCGACCGAGTGCTCACGGGTCTTCAGATAGGAGGACAGATACAAAAGTCCGAGCGGCGGATAAGGCTTCATAATCTGCCGTTCTTTTTCGTCTTCGGACAGGAAATAGCCGTGAGTTAGTAGGATCTGGGTCATATTTACCTCACGACGCCGGCCGAAATGGGCGTCCATTGCAGCTTCTGAAATGCTGATAAATTCCGCTGGTGTGAAAGAACTGTGCATCGTGGCCAGCCGATACCTCGGATGCAATTCGGGAAACGAAGAAGGTGTGCGATCCAATGGTGTCAAAGTCCAGAATCTCGGCCTCGCGAACTCGCAACGCGATTGCGGGGCAAGGCAGGGAAAAGTTTTTTGATCGCTGCATTTCGAAGGGTAGATGATCCCATTCGACCATCGCCTTTTTATGATGAATTCCCAGTTTGTAGGCGGTCGCGTACTCGCGCGCGGGGACGTCCGAAAGCGCCACGCGGCGCGCGCTCTTCATGGTCGCTATTGATGGGCTGGTGCTGCGAAGCGCCAGCGTGAAACGATCTGAAGATACGGGGCCGATCAGGTCCATCGGGAATAGATTGCTGTGGCTGCCGTCGTCCACTGAAACGAGCACCACGGGGCGTGGACAGATGTAGAAGATCATCTGCTGTTGCACGGCATCGGGAGGCATGAAGAAATTATTGGGATCCGTGTTTTTCCGCATCCGGCGGTTCTGCAACCAGCGGTTCCAGGGCCGATATGGCCAGCGGACGCAACGCTGCGTTCCGCGTCGGACTTCGAACAATCCGATTGCAGCCCCCGACGTGTTCCAGTTCCTCACATGTTGCAGTTGAAGGATGCCCACTCTCCGCCGGGATTCGAGATCCATGAAATGCAGCTCCGGCTGCGAGCGAGCTTCGATCGCAGACATCAGCTGTGCGTCGAGGCCTACGGCGAGAGTCAATGGCCGTAGGGCTGCGACGACGGCCGCGCGTGTGACATCGAACTCGCCGCGGACCGTTGCAAGCCGGACCTGAACAGCATCTTGTGGCTCGCGCAACGCAATGGGCGGCCACTGCGGCAATGGGCGAATCCGCTGCTTGAGGGCCGCAGGAAACCGTAGCATCATTGTCGTATCGTCTTTTCAAATAGGAGAAACACGTAGCGACTCTTGGCAGTGCGCAGCGACGCAGACCGACCGTCACCCTGAAAAACGCGACTTACGCGGAAATGCGGCGCGCTTGCTGTACGGAAGTTGCGAAGCAGGCGCCGGTAATGCGGCGCCTGCGGTCCGGGCCAGAACACCTCGCCTGCGCGCCAGAGACGCGGCGCATCGCGCCACCACAAACGGGATCGCATGTCGCCGATGAACCAAGGGTTCAATACACTGGCGAGTATCTTGCCTTTCGGACCCGTGAGCGTGTTGAATTTGCCAAACAACTCGCCCAGATCGTCGACCAGATTGAGCGGCGCGAAATTGGATATGACCAGATCGGCGCCGCGTCTGCCGTCGGCAATCGTGCGTTTCAGAAATTCCCGATAAGCGCTGCCGTCAAGGGTGACGGTTCCTAAGTCGATTAATTTCCGGCAATGCTCGGCGAAGAACTCACGCATTCTCGGATCGACGTCGTAAGCGTCAACCGTGAAGCCGCGTTCGGCGAAAAACCGTGCGTCAATTCCCGGACCCGCACCGAAGTCGAAAAGCCTTGCGCCGGGTTGTGCAAGCTCAAGGACGAGATCCCGGAAGGCCGAGCGCGTGCGAAGATCCGACTCCTGCGCGGTGATCTGGCTGACATACTCCGCCCCCGCCGGAGTTCGCTGAAGGTATCGCAACTCAGGATCGTAGCAACTCATACCGAGCTAATGGGCTTGCGCGAGGGCCATGCGCACGGCATGCAGCGTTTCGACCCGAAGCGGCCTGGACGTCAGCCATCGCAACGCGCGCTGCCTCTGGGACAAGCGGCACCATTGGCTTTCCGCCGCAGCGAGTTCAGTCTTCACAAGCTTGGCGCGCAGACGCCGCGACTCTTTATCGGGCCAGAAGCGACCGCCGATGTACTGGAGAATTTCAGCGCCTGATCGAGACCAGGCGATGCCGGGGAAAGCCTCGATCCATGGATACGACAGCGATACGTCCGATAGGCGCCGATGCCGCGCGTTTTGACGCAAAGTCCACGGGCAATGCTTGGAGAGCGCCGCGAGCACCTCGGCGGGGACGGTATCGGGATAGTACCGAGCGGTTAATTGAAGCGGCGGCAGTGCCCACCACTGCTTGTTCCTATTGCGGCCTTCCTGCACGAGTTCATCCCAATCCGAGCCTGCCATTCGCGAGCAGACTAATGCGATGTCGTGCAGATGCAGCAGCCGCAAGGAGCGAAAGACCATGGAGCCGGCGGCATGAATCAATAGATGGGTCATCAACGCTGCATTCGATGGATAGGCATTCAGCCCTGGGCGGGGCGCGGGTGGATAAATAGAGTCGGTCACATCGGTGATGCGTAACGGCAATTTTTCTGCGATCCGCGCGTGGAGCTCGATCTTGAGGTAATTGTCCGTGTGTTCTCCCAGGCCCGTGTGCAGGTTGCAAACCTTCGGTACGAAAACGCCGTGCTTCCAGGTCGCGTACGACTCACTGAAACCCAGGGATTGGAGCAACTGTCCGGTTCGCGTTGTATCGGCCGCCTTCACCAGAAGATCAAGGTCGGCCATCGGCCGCTCACCGGCGCAGTAAAAGCCCATGGAGTGCAGCGCCGCGCCCTTCAAGCCAACAACCGCGATCCCTTCTTCGCGGCAGCGCGCGTCGATTTGATCCAACAAGCGCTGGAGCCGGTGCTGACGGGCAACGACGTGCTTTTTCTGGCCAGCCAGGAAATCTCTCCAGTGCGCTGGCCCCTCCCAGCGGAGCGTCCCCGACAACAGGGGCGACACACAGTGAATCACCGCAACTGCGCGGGCCAGCCGCCATTCGATCGGGGACCAGTCGGGCGCGACCCGGGTGGGCTGCGCAAGCTCGCCCGCCAGCCTTTCCGTGATTCTGCGCAAGGTCCACCGCAGTGGCTCGCGAATGTCTGCCAGCTGTTCGTCCGGATCTTGCGTAGACAATCTATCCTCCGGTGCAGTTCGCGAAATCAATGAGTTCTATCGTGAGTACCCAATGGCCGACACATGGTTGGATTCCTTGTAAATTTGTGGGGTGGTGCCGTAGTTTGGCCCGTTTCTTATGATCAAGAGGGCGTGAAAAGGTATCTTCAACCCCTTGATTTCGCTAAGCTCGCCACATGAATATCGCCTCAGACGGTCTTAAGGTTGACACGGTCCACGTTTGGCGAGGCGATCGTCATGTGCTTCAGGGTGTGAGCGTAGAAACACACCCGCGCGAGCTGCTGCACATTTCGGGTCCTAACGGCACTGGGAAAACCACGTTGCTGCGGGTCATCAGCGGCTTACTGCGCCCGGAGCAGGGCTCGGTCAGCTGGTGCGGGCAGTCCATAGCACGCCATCGATTGGAATACCAAGCGGCGTTGGCCTACGCCGCGCACGAGCCGGCGCTGAAAGGCGACCTGACTGCGCTGGAAAATCTGCACTTCTCCGTAGGCCTGAAACGCCGTACAAACGCAGCCGAGCTGCGCGCGGCCTTGGATCGTACCGGCGCGGGTGTCTGCGCCGACTTGCCGACCCGGGTGTTGTCCGCCGGTCAGCGTCGCAGAGTATCTTTGGCGCGGGTTCTGGCCATGCGTGCTTCAGTGTGGCTGCTGGACGAGCCCTACGCGAATCTGGATACGGCGGGGTCTGATCTAGTCTCGGAATTGCTGCAAGCTCACGTCCGAGACGGAGGCTTGGCACTGGTTGTGGCCCACCGCGACCTGTCGCTGGACTGCCACGTGCGGCGTTTGGAGCTCAAGTCATGAGCGTGGGCGCGTGGGAAGCGTTTTTTCTCGTCATCCTGCGTGAAATGCGTCTCAGTTTCAGGCGTCCGGAGCAACTCCTGCAGCCTTTGGTGTTCTTTCTCATTGTCACAACCTTGTTTCCGCTGGGTTTGAACTTGCAGCTGTCGCTGCTGCGAGACATGGCGCCGGGTGTGCTTTGGGTGGCTGCGCTGCTATCGTCGCTGCTGTCGCTCGATTCGCTGTTCAAGAGCGACGCGGACGACGGAACACTGGAGCAACTGACCTTGAGCGGGCAGAGTCTGACGGTCATCGTGGTGGCCAAGACCGTCGGTCATTGGCTGGTGACCGGTGTCGCCCTGGTGGTGGTTTCTCCCATTGTGGGAACTGCGCTGGGCATTCCGACGAGTGCATTTGCGACAATGATGCTGAGTCTGGCTCTGGGGACGCTCACTTTGAGTTGGCTTGGGGCCATCGGCGCGGGCTTAACCATCGGGCTGCGCCGCGGCAACGTGCTGCTCTCGCTGATCGTTTTGCCTCTGGCCATGCCTTTACTCATATTCGGCGCCGGCGCGACCGATCGGGCGATGTCTGGAACGAGTGTTGCGGGAGCTATGTATTTTCTAGCGGCGCTGTGCGTGTTCACCTGCACCTTGGCGCCGTTTGCGGCGACGGCGGCGTTGCGCATTACAGTGGAATAACGGCGAAATTTATGTGGACCTGGTTTTACAAGCTGGCTTCTCCTCCCTACGTATATGGCGTGGCGAAATTGCTCATGCCTTGGTTCTTAGGAGCCGCCGCGATCACCATCGGCTACGGGTTGATCGCTGGTTTATTCTTCGCCCCGCCTGATTATCAGCAGGGTGATGCATTTCGCATTATTTACGTTCATGTGCCGAGCGCTTGGATGTCCGAGTTTGTCTATACGACGATGGCCGTGGCGGGCGGAATCGCGCTGATATGGCGCATTAAAGTCGGTTTTGCGGTGGCCGCCGCCTGCGCCCCGATTGGAGCTTCCTTTACGCTGTTGGCCTTGGTGACCGGATCGATGTGGGGCAAACCCATGTGGGGCACCTACTGGGCGTGGGACCCGCGGCTGACCTCGGAGCTGATCCTGCTATTTCTTTATGTGGGTGTGATGTCGTTGCGCTCGGCCTTCGAGGACCCGGCACGCGGCGATCGGGCGGCCGCACTGTTGGCCATCGTTGGTGCGGTGAACATCCCCATCATTCACTATTCGGTCGTGTGGTGGAACTCGCTGCATCAAGGCGCGACCGTTGCTAAACTAGGCAAACCCTCCATTGCGGGCAGCATGCTCTGGCCCTTGTTGTCGATGTTTGTAGGGTTCATGTTGTTCTACGGCGCTGTGCTTTGCCTGCGGTTGCAAGGAGAGGTGCTCAATCGGGAACGCCAGTCGGCGTGGGTGCGGGAGGCGATCAAGTCATGAATAGCAGCTTTTGGTACATGGGGGGCTATGCACAGTACGTGTGGCCTTGCATAGGCTTTGCCTGTGCCGTGCTGGTGTGGAATCTCTGGTCAGCGCGGCGCTATCTGTCCGCCGCGAAGTTGCGAGCTTCGCGGGCATTGGCAATGGCCGCAAGTGAGGCGCGATGACGCCGCGCCGTAAACGCTTGTTCGTCGTTCTCGGCATTCTGGGAGGCGTTGCCGCATCGGTCTCCCTCGCCGTAATGGCGTCACGGGAGAACATCATGTTTTATTTCGATCCCACGCAAGTGGTCGAAGGCAAGGCGCCGCTTGCGAAACGCTTTCGAATCGGCGGCATGGTGGTGAAGGGTAGTGTGGAGCGCAAGCCGGGAGATCTTGAGGTGCGCTTCGTGCTGACCGATTTTGCGCACCAGGTGCCGGTGGAATACACCGGGGTATTGCCTGACTTGTTTCGCGAGGGCCAGGGCATCATCGCCCACGGCACCATGAGTGCGAGCGGCGCCTTCGTGGCCGATGAGGTGCTCGCCAAGCATGATGAAAAATACATGCCGCCTGAGGTTGCGGCCTCGCTGAAAAATAAACAGACGGCGGGAGCGGGGTCAAACCTTAAGGGGCCGACCACTTAGGCTGGCCAAGTCAAAGGAATAATCGTATGACTCCAGAATTGGGAATATTCGCCCTCATCCTTGCCTTCGTGCTCAGCTTGTCGCAGGCCTTTTTTGGGCTGGCCGGCGCATGGAAGGGTAAGCAGACGTGGATGGCCGTGGCGCGCCCCGCGGTCACGGGCCAGTTCGTATTCGTGGTCGTGGCATTTGCCTGCCTGCTGTACTGCTTCGTGAACAATGATTTCTCGGTGCTGTACGTTGCACGCAACTCGAATTCGCAACTGCCGCTGTTCTATAAAATCGCGGCGCTGTGGGGCGCGCACGAAGGCTCACTGTTGCTGTGGATACTGATCCTCTCCATCTGGAGCGTCGCGGTGGCTGCCTTCAGCCGCGCGCTGCCCTTGAGCTTTTCCAGCCGCGTGCTGGGGGTCATGGGGCTCATCAGTTCGGGGTTTATGCTCTTTACGTTGTGGACATCGAGTCCCTTCTTGCGCCTGCTTCCTGCCGCGCAAGATGGGGCGGACTTGAATCCGGTGCTGCAAGACTTCGCGCTCGCGATTCACCCGCCCATGCTGTACACGGGGTATGTGGGCTTTTCGGTGGCCTTTGCATTTGCCTGCGCGGCGATGTTGGAGGGTAAGCTGGATCAAACTTGGGCCAAATGGACGCGGCCTTGGACCATATTCGCGTGGATGTTTCAAACCATCGGCATCGCGTTGGGAAGCTGGTGGGCATACTACGAATTAGGCTGGGGTGGCTGGTGGTTTTGGGACCCGGTCGAGAACGCCTCCTTCATGCCTTGGCTGGTGGGCACCGCCTTGATTCATTCACTGAGCGTCACGGAAAAGCGCGGCATCTTCAAGAGCTGGACGCTGCTGCTCGCCATCTTCGCTTTTTCACTCAGTCTGGTGGGGACCTTCCTGGTGCGCTCCGGCGTGCTGGTCTCGGTTCACTCCTTTGCCACGGATCCCACGCGCGGACTTTATATCCTGGCGTTTCTCGTCTTGACCATCGGCGGATCTTTGACGCTTTACGCGTGGCGAGCGCCGAAGCTGTACGCGCCGGGCGGCTTCGAATTGTTTTCCCGAGAGTTCTTTTTGCTGGTGAACAACGTGATTCTGGTGAGCGTCGCAGCCCTGGTCCTGTGGGGAACCTTGTCGCCGCTGCTCTATGAGGTATTGGGGATAGGCAAGATTTCCGTGGGCCCGCCGGTGTTTGCGCTGATGTTCTTGGTGCCGGTTTTCCCGCTGATGGTGTTTCTGGCCATCGGCATGCATTCCGCGTGGCGCCGCGGCAAGCTCACCGTAGCGGCCAAACCCCTGTGGTGGCTGGCGGGCGCCGCCGTACTCTTGTCGGTTGCCATCCAGGGCCTGGTATTCAAAGAATTTCACCCCGTGGGTTTGATCGGCTTCAGCTTCGGATTTTGGATTATATTCTCAACATTGCTCGAGCCCTGGCGGCGCCTGCGCCAGAAACAGACCTTAAGCGCGGCACTGCTCGGCATGTGCATTGCGCATCTGGGGGTCGGCGTATTCGCCATCGGCGCCAGCGGCGTGGAAAGCTACAAGATCGAGAAGGATGTGGCCTTGAAGCCCGGAGGCAGCTTCGCCATCGCCGGCTATGACTTTAAGTTCGTGAATGCGACCGATGTGCGCGGGCCTAACTACGACGCCGTGCAAGGGCGGATTGAAGTCACT
>DASWUU010000269.1:0-4452 GCA_036401515.1 Steroidobacteraceae bacterium | reverse complement strand
CCGATCCTCATCGTTGGTGGCGCGCCAGACCTCGGTCAAGCGCGCGACATCATAGTCCACGCCCTCTCGCGCATCCCGGTGCACCAGCCACTTGGTCGTGAGCTGCGTTTCGGTCGGGCTCAAGGGCAACACGCGAAAGGTGGTGGCGTGATCGCCGAGCACGTGGTTCCAGGTGGAGGGGTAGTGAAACATCAACAGCGAGCCGACATTCGCCTCCGTCACGGTGTCGCTTAAGGGTCGCCGCACCGCGGCGGCACCGTCCAAGGTAAAGCTCACGGCCTTGTCGAGCAACGGCATGCGCACCAGTCGCGACTGTCCGTTGGCCGATAAGTGAAAGCGGCTCGGCAAGCCCTGCGCTTCCCACGCATCCCATCGCTGCGTCACCCCCGGACTCAGAACCGCGGCCCCCACGCTGACCACGGTCGGCGTGGAGGGGTAAGTACGGCAGAGCTCGGGGTGATTCACGGCACAGTGATAACACTCCCGATTGTTCTCCCAGACCAGTTTCCAGTTGGCATGCTCGACGATGGTGGTTTCAAAAGCCACCTTCGCGTGCTGCAAGCGGTGCGGCAGAAGATAGGGCTCTGCCTGCTTGGCGAAGGGCGCAAAGTCAGGCGCCGTTCGGCCCACGCAAACGAAGATATAACCCCCGACGTGCGCACAGTGCGCGGACTTCAAGGAATACTCGCTGCGCTGGAAATCCCCGCCCATATCGCGCGCCGCGAGCAGCTCGCCAGTCAGCTTATAAGTCCATTGATGGTAAGGACACACGAACCGCGGCGTCGTACCGTGCTCTGCCGCGCATAGGCGCGAGCCGCGGTGCCGGCAGGTATTGTGAAAGGCGCGGATCTCGCCGCCGCGATCGCGCACGATGACTAGGGGGTACTCCCCAATCTGCACCGTCAGGTAATCGCCGGTGTGCGGGATCTCGCAATCATGTCCCACGAACAGCCAGTCGCGGTACCAAAGTGTTTGCAGCTCCAGTTGGTAATCAGCGCGGCTGGTGTAGAAATCGCGCGGCAGCGCGCGGCTGGGCGCGAGGCGCTGCAAGCGAGACAACATGGGCCGGTGCTCATTCATGCGCTTCGTGCTCTATCGCATCGGCATCGGCAAGCGCCGCCTGCAAGGGCCCCAGCCAAGGCGCAAAATGCCGCCATTGATCAAGGCCTTCTCGGTTGATCGGTTGGCGCACCTGCTCGGAACTGGCCGTTCTGATGCTGCGCTCGGTCTTGTGGAATTCCACGCACTGCGGTTCGAAATCCAGTCCGCAAAATTCCAGCAGCCGTCGAACATTGCCCTCCAGATCCTCGACGACGGCTTCGTACTCGACGCGCAGCACCCGTCCCGGCAATACCCGATCCCAATGCGCCATGAGCTCCACGTAGGTGCGGTAGTAGCGGCCGATGTCCTCCAGGCTGTAGGTGAACTCCTGGCCGGCGGCGAATAGCTGCTTGAAATTGCTGAAGCAGCAAGCCAGGGGGTCGCGCCGTGCATCGATGATTTTGGCGTGCGGCAAGATCAAATGAATTAGGCCGATATGGCGGAAATTGTTCGGCATCTTGTCGATAAAAAAGGGCTTGCCGCTGCGATAGACAGCCGTGTCCCTCAAGTATTGCTCGCCCATGCGCAGGAAATCTTGCGGCTTGAGCTCGGCAAGCACGCCCGGATAGCGGGTGGTGTCGCTCTCGGCACCGGGACCTTGAAGTTCTTGAACGATGCGCGGGATGTCCGCGAGCTCCATCGTGCCCTCCACTTGGCTGTGGGAAGCCAGCACCTGCTCGAGCAGTGTCGAGCCGGAGCGGGGCAAACCGACGATGAAGATGGGCGCCGGATCCGTCGAGCCCACGCCTTGGCGTGCCGCAAAAAACTCGCGCGTGCACACCGCTTTCTGCAGCCGCGTATTGCGCTCGACCGCCTCGGGCCGGTAGCGGCTCTCCGATTTTTTCAGCGCGTTGCCCCGTTCATAGAACTTAAAAGATTCCGCGAACTCGCCGCGGTCCTCCAAGGCCTTGCCCAGAGCGAAACAAAGATGATACCGGTCCGGCAGCGAGGGGGTCGCTGACGCTTCCTCCGCCCGCATGCGCACCACTTCATCATCTAAAAAGCGGTAGGTCTTGAGATTCGCGAGGCTCCACCAAGCGTCGCCATAATGCGGACGAACGTCCGCCGCGGCGCGGTAGGCCTCGATCGCTTCCGCGGAGCGGCCCAGCGTTTTCAAGGAATGGGCGATCGAAAGATGAATCTCGGCCGCACGCGGCGCATCGATGAGCAGCTCGCGATACAACTCAAGGGCGCGCTCGTGCTGCCCCAAGCCCACCACGGCGGTAGCATAAGTGATGCGGAAAGCCCGATTTTCAGGATCGAGCTGCAGCAGTTTCTTCAGCTCTTCGATGGCGCGCGCATGCTTGTGACGCCGCAGCAGCGCGGTGGCGTAATCGTGCCGGGCAGCTCGATAGTCCGGCGCCAGGCTCAAGACCGCTTCGAGCAGCAACTCCGCATCATCGAGCACATCGCGCTCGAGCCCGATTCGCGCGAGCAACCGCATGGCCTCGACATGGTTGCCATGCTTGAGCAGGTACGCGCGGACGATGTTCTCGGCCGGCAGCAGTTCGCCGTCCGAAAACAGGCCGGTGGCGGTGATGATTTCCGGCGGCAATTGTGCCAGCGTCGCCACATGCGCCGCGGCGATCTCGGCATTGGCGGCATCATTCGTCATGCGATACAGGGTCTTGAGCGCCTGCCAGCTCGCCGGCAGGGCCGGATTCATATTCACGGCCCGAAGATAGGCTTCGATGGCTCGCGGCGCATCGCGCAGCACCACATGGCAATGGCCTCGTTCCTGAAACAAGCGGCTGAAGGTGGGATGTTGCGTCTCGAGCCGCTCCAGGCTGGCGAGCGCCTCGGGGATTTTCTTTAAATTACGTTGCGCGACGGCGATCATGTAGAGAACATCGCGGTTTGCCGGTACCCGGGCCGCCAGTGCTTCCGCAGCCGCCAGCGCGGCGCCGAAATGCTGGCGTTCGAGGCGGTCGCGGATGCTCCGCACCTCCGCCTCGACGCTCGACGTCAGGGGATGTAGCGCTGTTGGCTGCATGGCTCTTTAGAATCGGAAAACAGGCGGGCCTAAGCCCGCCTTACATTCTACGACGCTCGAGCGGTTAAAACTTGTAACCGAACCTTACACCGAGCACCCGGGGCCGGATCGGTATTTCGGACACGGCGAACTGCGAGCTCGACGTATAGACGCTCACATTCTTGTCCGCGAGATTCTGGCCGAAGAGTTCCGCGTTCCAAGCGTCCTTGGCGACGCCCACCGACGCATCGAAAGTCGCATACGCCGGATTCTTAAACCGCAATATGGTCGTATTGATGGCGCCCCCCGTCGAGAGGGAGGGATTGCTGCCTGATTGCGTGAATGAATCGGTCGTGTAGGTGGCGCCCACTTGCGCGAAGGGATGGTAGTCGCTGATCGGAAATTCGTAGCGTGCGCGCAGATTGCCCTGGAACAGCGGCGAGTTGGCGCTGGGGCTGCCGATGGGACCGTACGGATTCGCGATCGACGTGATGGGCTGGCCGAAGGTCGGGCTCTTCGGGTTATTGTTGATCAGCAACGGCGAATTGGTCTGCTCGCTCTTGTTGTAAGAGCTGGATCCCTGCAAGGTCAAGCCCGGTACTAGGACCGCCACCAGGGAGAGTTCGATGCCGCGTATGCGGTAGTCGGGTCCGTTGGTGCCGAAGGTCAGATTTCCGAGTTGCCCGGGATCGAAGAAGGCGACTTGCACATCGTTCCAATTCTCCTGATACAGCGCGCCGTTGAATTGGATTCGATGGTTGAAAAATTCGGTTTTCCAGCCAATTTCCTTATTCGTCAGCGTGTCCGACTGGTAACTGGACGGCGTGCGGTACTGATTTATGCCGTTGGCATCCGGGACGTGCAGGGCGGAGGTGCGGTTAAATCCGCCCGGGCGGAAGCCTTGCGAATAGGTGAAATAGACCAAGGCATCGGGCGTCACATGATACGTGACGTTGCCGCGGCTTTTGAAACCGGAGTAATTCGTGTGCAGGTTCTCTTTGTCGATGTTCGTCGCTCCCGCGACGCAGGGCGGCGGGCCTGCCTCGAAGCAGCCGAAGCTGCTGACCACCGAGCCCTTGAAATCGTTAGAGAACCGGTAGTAGCGCGTGCCGCCCGTCAGCGTCAGCACCTTGGGAATGATGTCGAAGTCGACGGAAGTGAAAAACGCGTACTGCTTGTAGCCGCGGTGCACATCCTCGAAGAACGCTGTGCTGTCGTTGCGGGTGTTCGGATTGTTGAGGGTCGCTCCAGGTGTCGGCCCCACATCGGTCATGCAACCTAACTGACCCGCCGCCGTACAAGGCGGGAGGGTCTTGTACTGCCAATTGGTCTGGTCCTGGATTCTCAAATCTTCCCAGAAAGCGCCCACGATGCCGCGC
>DASWUU010000268.1:0-4675 GCA_036401515.1 Steroidobacteraceae bacterium | reverse complement strand
GGCAATATCGCCAGCCACGGGGCCGATTCCCGGAACATCGATCAGGACTTGTCGCTGCGAGCGATAACTCACTACATTCGCCACGCTGATGCGCCCGTCCTGCTTCAGCTCCACATCGACCGCGCCGACGGGCGTATCGAGCTTAATGGCCCCGGGACGCAGACGGCCGGCGAATTTCAGCGAGGCGATCAAGCCGATCGTGCCGTGACCGCACATCCCTAAGTAGCCGACGTTATTGAAATAGATCACTCCAAACTGGCAGTCGGCGCGGTGGGGCTCGACGAGCAGCGCGCCCACCAAGGGATCCGAGCCGCGCGGCTCGTTCACGATGGCGCAACGATAATCATCGAAGCGTTCACGAAAACGCTGCACGCGTTCCGCGAGCGGCCCATCGCCTAAGTCAGGTCCGCCCTCGAGCACCAGGCGCGTGGGCTCGCCGCCCGTGTGTGAATCAATGACTCGAATCGGCGGCATCAGGAAGGCCGCGTGTCTCGAGCCTGCTCGATCATGGCGATCACGGCGGCGCGCCGTTCGCCCGAAAGCGGCAGGCGCGGCGGACGCACGCGCTCGGACCCCCGGCCCATGATCTGTTCGGCTAACTTGATGGACTGCACCAGATCGTGCTCGGCATCGAGGTGCAAGAGCGGCATGAACCAGCGATAGATGCGGCGCGCGCGTTCAAGATTACCGCCGCGCAACGCCTCGTACAGCCACAGCGATTCGGCGGGAAAGGCATTGGTCAGGCCCGACACCCAACCCTTGGCGCCGAGCACCAACGCTTCGAAGGCCACGTCATCGAGCCCCGCGAACAGCACGAAACGATCGCCGAAGGCATTGATCAAATCCGTGAAACGCCGCGAGTCCGGAGCCGATTCCTTGATCGCGACGATATTGGGCACATCGGCGAGACGATTGAGCGTGGCGATGTCGATATTTACGCGGTACGAAGGCGGATTGTTGTACAACATGATGGGTAGCCCCGTCGCGGCCGCCACGCTACGGAAATGATGCTCGAGCTCGGCAGGCGTGGGCACATACACCATAGCGGGGAGCACCATCAAGCCGGCAGCGCCCAGGCGCTCCGCGTCCCGCGCGAATGTGGCGGCCGTCGCGGTGGTGAATTCTGAAACCCCAACGATGACCGGCATATCGCCCGCTACTTCCACGGCGCCTTTGAGCACGGCGCGCTTCTCATCCGCGCTCAGCGAGTTCCCCTCGCCCACCGTTCCCATCAGCACCAGGCCGTGCACGCCATCTTGAATCAAGGCATTTTGCACGCGCTGAGTGGCCGGCAAATCAACTTGACCTGCTGCATCGAATTGGGTCGTCGCGGCGGGAAATACACCCGCCCAAGCGCAAGGCACGGAATGAGGCATGGGATTGCGGCCAATGGTTGCTTGCAGGATCGCAGATCGTATACGGTGGAGCGATGGACGAGCAAGACACGATCGCCGTAATTGGTGCCGGGGCGATCGGTGCGGCTGCGGCGTTTGCCCTCGCCCGAGAGGGCCGAAAGGTCCTGCTGCTCGATAGCGCGGAGCCGGGAATCGCCGGTGCGAGCTTCGGCAACGCCGGCCATATCGCCCAAGAATCGGTGCAGCCGTTGCCCTCGCCGGCGTTGTTGTTCCGATTTTACCGTGAACTTTTCCGCTTCGGCGGCGCGCTCGATCTGCCGCCGCGCCAGATGCTGCGCATGTCACCCTGGATATGGCGGTTTGCTGCAGCGGCATTTCGGCGCACGGAAAATACCCGCCATTTGGCGCCTCTGGTGCGTCCTTCGGTCGAGGCCTGGGTGCGTTGTCTTGCGGCGATGAAGCGGCCCGACTTGCTGCATCGACATGGGCACTATGAGGTGGCGTTCGGCCCCCGCGCCCGAATTCAGATGCAAAAGCATGCAGAGGACATGGCTCGGGTCGATGTGAATACCCAGCCCATTTCCGCTGAGCAACTGCTGCCCCTGCAGCGCGCCGCGGGGGCATCGATGGCGGCAGGGTTGTGGTTTCAAGATTCCGCGAACGTGATCGACCCTCTGGAAGCCGTGCGGGCGCTGGTGGGCGCCGCCAAGGAGTCCGGCGCGACGTTTCGCCAGTTGCGCATCAGGGCGCTCGCTGCGCGGGGCGAGAAGATCGAGATCTTGAGCGAGGCAGAAGCTCTCATCGTCGACCGTGTGCTGGTGTGTGCCGGCGTACGTTCCGCGTCGTTGCTGGCACCTTTCGGTTTGCGCGCTCCCCTTCAAGCCGTGCGCGGCTACCACATCGAGATGCCCGGTGCCGCGGGCTTCTTCGATGCGCCCCTGCTTTACACCCAAGAGCGCGTCGTTGTCACCCCGATGACAGGACGGATGCGCGCCACCAGCTTCATGGAATTTGCCGACCCGGACGCACCGCCCGATGCGCGCAAACCTGCGAGGCTGCGCCGAACGGTACGGGCGCTCGGTTACCCCTGCGAACCCGAAGGACCGAGCTGGATGGGCTGCCGCCCCGTGTTGCCCGATTACTTGCCGGGCATCGGCCGAGCCCCCGGGATCTCGAAGCTCTTCTATGCCATCGGCCACCAGCACATAGGACTCACCCTCGCGCCGATCACAGCCGAATTGGTGGTCGACATGGTGGCAGAACGAACGCCGCGAATTCCGATTGCGGCTTATGATTTGCAACGCTTTTAGACTCACAATACTCCAAGGGATCGCCATGCACTCACCGTCTTCCTGGACCTTCACCGCGGCGTGCGCGATAACACTGACACTGGCGGCTTGCTCGCAAGCACCCCAGGCCGATGCGCGCCTGCAGCGCATCTACAACGAGGAATGGACGTGGCGCGAGCAGCAATTTCCCGATAACGAGGATGCGCAAAAGCCGATTCAAGACCATCTGCCGAAAGTGGATCCTGCCAGTCAGGCGATGCGGCTGCACACCTGGCAAGACGTCCTGCAGAAGATCGATGCGATTCCGCGCTCAGAACTCTCTGCGGCGGAGCAGCTTAATTACGATATCTACCGCCCCCAGATCGCCGCCTTGATTGCCGAGCAACAATTCCACGACTATGAGATGCCCGCCAATTCGGACACCACGTTTTGGACCGATATCGGCTACACGGCGCGAAGGCAATATCGCAGCGCGCAGGACTACCGCAATTGGATCGCGCAGATGAAGGATATCCCGCGCTACTTCCATGAGCAGATGGACGAGATGCGCGCCGGCCTGAAACGAGGCTTCACCCCGCCGCGAGTCACGCTCGAGGGCCGGGACGCCTCGATCACCGCGGTCACCGATGCCACACCGCAAGCGAGCCTCTTCTATACGCCATTCAAAGACATGCCCGGCATCTCGGAAGCGGACCGAAGCACACTGCGCGACCAGGCCGTCTCGACCATCCGGGATACCGTGCAGCCCGCGTATCGAGAGCTCTTGACGTTTTTTCGCAGCGAATACGTGCCCGGCACCCGTACCACGCTCGCCGCGTACGACCTGCCGGATGGCAAGGCGTACTACCAGTCGAGGATCCGGCTATTCACCACCGTTGATCAGGATCCGGCGGCCATACACGCTTTTGGCGAGGCTGAGGTCGCCCGCTTGCATGAGCAAATGCTCGGCGCGATGAAGGAAACCGGATTTACCGGCGATTTCCCCGCCTTTCTCGCCTTCCTGCGCGCGGGGTCGCAATTCCAAGCAAAAACGCCCGAGGAACTCATGATGCGCGCCGCGCTCATCGCCAAGCGATTTGACGGCAAGGCTTCGCAATATTTTGGATTGTTGCCGCGGGCGCGCTTCGCCATCAAGCCGGTGCCCGATGACCTGGCGCCTTTCTATACTGCGGGCCGCGGCGGCCCGGGCGTGTACTTGCTCAATACCTACAACTTGCCGAGCCGCCCGCTGTATAACCTGACCGCCCTCACGCTGCATGAATCCGCACCGGGGCACGCCTTTCAAATGCCGCTGGCGCTCGAGCACAAGCAGCAACCGGCTTTTCGCCAGCACACTTATTTGTCTGCTTACGGGGAAGGCTGGGCGCTTTACTGCGAGCTATTGGGTCTCGAAATGGGCATGTACGACACGCCCTACGATCGCTTCGGGATGCTGAACTACCAGATCTGGCGCGCCGCGCGCCTGGTCGTGGATACCGGCATTCATTCCCAAGGCTGGAGCCGCGAGCGCGCCATCGCTTACTTTAGGGATTATACGGCGCTTCCCGAGCACGAAATTGAAACCGAAGTGGATCGCTACATTGCATGGCCCGCGCAGGCCCTGTCTTATTATCTGGGCGAGGACGCCATCATCAAAGCTCGCGCCAAGGCAGAAAAGACCCTGGGCGATCGCTTCAACGTGCGGGCATTCCACGACACGGTGCTGGAACTAGGCTCGGTCCCCATCCCGGTGCTGCAATCGCGCATCGACCGCTTTATTGCTGAGGGCGGTAAGGGCCCCTACCCGGACGTCGAATAATCGGTACCCAGGCCATGGACATCGGCAAGGTTGCATTGCTGTCAGCCCTGGCACTGATCGCATTGGCGTACATAGGCCGTTGGTGGTGGCTGGAGCACTCGCGTGCGGTGCTTGCAAGTGCGGCGCGAGCGCCTCGGCTCATGGACGCGCTGGTCGGTTTCGTCACGAACTTTTTCGATACGCTCGGTATCGGTTCATTCGCGCCGACCACTGCTTATTTTAAACTTCGCGCG